>PWZW01000167.1 GCA_003567255.1 Puniceicoccaceae bacterium
GCGGGAATTTCCTGTCCATCCAGCGTCTTAATCGAAGTAACCCGCAAATTCGCTCCCCGGCCCTCAACGGTGGGCACCAATCCGACCAAGCTGCGGTGGTTACGGTTGCGGTACACTTCTTCGAGAATTCGAATCAAGTCTTCGCGATTCACTTGCGCGGTAACGGCGAAATTTTCAAACGGAATCACAGTCCACATATCCTTGATTGCCTTCTCGCCCGGGAGCAGGGGCGCATCGGTAAATAGTAACCCGTGTAAACACGCATCCACCGGGATACCGCGTTTCTCCAGACCTTCAAGCATCGCCGAACAAATCAAGCGCTCATATGGGCTTGGGGCTCCGGGAGAAGAAGCAAAGTCCAAGGTGTCCTTGAGCACGCCAACGGGTGCATTCATGTGGGCCTCCGAAGCCTCCACTTCATCTTTGGTGAGGGCAATCACCTCTGGATCCAGCGCATAGCGACTGTCCATGAGTTCAGTGGCCGGGCGGATGGCTTTAAGTTTCCGGGTAGCCCGGTCGAAGTGAAGTTCAAGGTGCCCAAGGTGGATACCAAAGTAGCTGCACTGTGTGTAAGGAATGCCGTTAACCAAACGTTCCGGTTGATCGCGGTGGGTATGGCCCGCAAGGATAGCATCAATCTCAGGAAAAGTCTCGGTCAGGGCAAAAAGACGATTGGCAGCGTCGTCTTCGGTGGACCATGGACGCACGCCCATGTGGGTTGCCAAAAGAATCGCATCGGGTGCGTGCGCTTTCACCTCTCTCAAAATTGCGCGCATTACGGGTACCGGATCATGGGCGGCGAAACCGGGCGTGAGCTCTGGTAAAAACCAATTTGCCATTCCCGGAGTGGTCAGTGAAATCACAGCGATCCGATAACCGTTAATTTCTTTGATTAAGTAAGGCTGTAGGGTTGAGCCCGCGCGCTCATCCTCCTTCCACACACGCTTTCCATGGAGTTCAAGGTTCCCGCCCAAAACGGGCATGCGCGACGCCGAAACATTTTCGTGTACCGCCTCAATCCCCCAGTCGATCTCATGGTTGCCGACGACCCAAGCATCGAAATCAAGGTGATTCAAACAGTCGATCATCAGTTTACCATCGGTCCGCAGACTTACATCCGTGCCTTGATAGAGGTCTCCAAGGTCGATGGTCATATTGTGCGGGTACATGCGTCGCCACTGTTTCAGACGAGAGGCACAGCGAGCAAATCCACCAAGGTCACCGACGCCTTCATAGGTCGACGTGGGCAAAATATTGCCGTGCAGGTCAGTGGTGTGAAAGATGGAAATCCGATCCAACTCGATCGGAGCGCCCCGCAGAAAAGAAGGCAGTGTGGAAAGCAGGGTGGCAAATCCACCAATGCGGATGAATTCTCGACGGCTGATCGCTTTTTTTTGAAATGTGTCCATGAGGGGCGGAAAATTGATCTGAAATGAGGATGATGATTTGGAACGAAAGTTCTTTCTGCAAGTCCCGCACCAAAGCAAAAAGTTCGCGAAAATTCGCTTTTAAAAATTAAATCTAAAGGAATTTTGCCTGACTGTAACCTTGGGTCAGCGGAAATCCGCAAGTTCTGCCATGAGATGGTTAAAGTCCTCGGGGAGCGGAGCCGCAAATTGGAGTTCCTCGCCGCTGAGTGGATGCTTCAGCCTTAGCTCGGCGGCGTGGAGCATGACCCTGGGCACGGTAATTTGCGGTAGCCGATTTGCCTTGTAGCCGTAGGTATGGTCCCCGAGCAGCGGGTGCTTAAGATGGCTCAAGTGGACGCGAATCTGGTGGGTTCGCCCGGTATGGATGACGCATTCAACCAGAGTGGCGGCGTGACCAAAACGCTGACGAACCCGCCAATCGGTGTGAGCGGCCCTGCCCTTTTCAGTGACCGCCATTTTTGTTCGCTGGGTAGCATGGCGAAAGATGGGCGCTTTGCAACTGCCGGAGTCCCGTGCCGGTGCCCCGGTGACTAGGGCGAGGTAGCGCTTGTACAGCGTCCGCGAACTAAAGGCGGCCGCGAGTTGGTGGTGCGCGGCGTCGTTTTTGGCGACGATGAGTAAGCCACTCGTTTCTTTGTCCAAGCGGTGCACAATGCCTGGGCGCAGCGGAGCTCCCACACTACTCAAGGCATTTTTACAGTGATACAGCAAGGCGTGAACAAGCGTATCTTCCCCAGTGCCACTCCCGGGGTGGGTCACCATGCCCGCCGCTTTATTCACGACAACGATATCGGCGTCTTCAAAAACAATGTTCAAAGGAATGGCCCGCGCGACCGGTGCCGCCTCGAAGCTCTCCAGCAGAAGTTCGGCCCGTAATACATCGCCGGGCCCCACCTTCTTGCGGGCGGCAATCACCGCGCCGTTTTGGGTTACTTGTCCAGCGTCAAATGCGCGCTTTAGCCGTGTCCTGCTTACCCCGGCCGCTTGCTCAGCCAGTAGCTTGTCGGCCCGCGCTCCGGCAGTGCCCGGAGGCACGGTAAAGGTGACCACCTCAGGCTCATTCATGGTTGATCTGGCCCAAGACCGCCGCCCGATCCTCGGCGATTTGAGCCTTCAGGGAATCCACTGAATCAAATTTCCTTTCGCTCCTGATGAAATCCAGCCACTCAATTTCGACCGCGTCTCCGGATTTGAGTGAAGTGTCGCCCAATACATGGGTTTCCAACAGTGGCGCAGACGGTGCCTGCTCAACCGTGGGGCGCAGTCCGAAATTGGAAACCGCATCGGCCCATGCTCCACCGGACGTGGAGCGGATACGGGTGCGATAGACGCCGAGGGCAGGTAGGCACTCCGGTGCCCAGGGCAAATTTAAGGTCGGAAAGCCGAGCTTACGGCCCAGTTTTTTGCCTCCCACAACCTTACCTTGCGCACGGTAGTGGTACCCGAGGAGTTGATTAACCTCTCGAAGATTTCCCGACTCCAGGGCGCTCCGAATGCGTGTGCTGCTGATCGGGCTGCCGTTGTGCTTAAGGCGGTCCGCGCTATATACGGCGATTCCCAGCGGCTTCCCCGTTTCAATTAAAACAGAAACGTCTCCAAGTCTACGCTTCCCAAAGCGAAAGTTTTCCCCGACGAAGACTGCCGATAGCCTGGGTATAAATCTCTTCAGATGCAGTAGAAACTGGTCCGCTGTGATCGCCGCAAACTCCGGATCAAAGGACTGACGAATCACCAGATCGACCCCGGACTGGTGAAGCATTTTGGTCTTTGTCTCAATATCCATGAGCATCCGTGTGGGATCCTCGGGCTTAAAAAGATGACTGGGGTGCGGGTGAAAGGTCAGGACACCACTGAGCGCGCCATCATTGACCGCAGAAGTTGTGGCGCTCCGGATCACGGCCTTGTGCCCCATATGGACGCCGTCAAAGATACCAATGGCGAGGTGCAGCGGCCCTATCTTCGGCGAAAGGTCTGCCAATGCATCGAGAGCGAGGGGAACGGTTTGGGGAGCGCCTGAACTTGAAGGTTCCATCATCATTTAAAAGGTCATCATCGTTTCGAAAGCAAGCCACAGCGCGCTAAACTTTCCCGGGAGAATCCAGGGTGCGCAACATCCAGGCGGCAACGGTTTGCGTTTGGCCATCGACCTTTAAGAGTGCACGCAGCGCAGCAGCATCCTCCTGGATTTGCACCAGCCTTTCCGCCTTGCCGGCTTCACCCAACGCCTCAGCGAGGCGGACAGGATCTGCTTCGCCCTGAATAAACTCAGCATAGACTTCTCGCTTGAGAAGGATGTTTGCGATTCCAATGTAGGGAATCTTAACAAGCAGTCGGCCCAGTAAATAGCTCAACGGATGCAGACGGTAAACGATCGCGCCGGGAATCGCGGCGAGGGCACAGACCAGGGATATCGTCCCCGAGCTCATGAGGACACGACTGCCCGGTATCTCAACCTCCTGGTTGGAAACGAACGAAATTTTATCCGCTAAATTCGGATACTTTACAAGGTGTGCTCTGAGCAGCTCCAGGATCTGCTCACTCGGATAAACCACCGAGGCGAAAAGATCGGGTTCACCTTGGAGCGCGTCTTGAAAGGCTTCCAACAAAACCGGGAAAATACGGTCCACGGCAGCCGTACGACTCCCGGGCAGGAGGAGGATGGGTCCGTCGGGATCGAACTTGAGGGGGAGCTGGTACGTCTTCGAGACGAAAGGATGCCCAACAAATTCAACCGGCAAGCGCGTGTCGGCAAAACTCTCTACCTCGAAGGGGAAAATTACGCCGAGGCGGTCGAGCGTTTCCGCCATCTTAAACCGCCGCTTCGCTTTCCAGGCCCAAACCTGCGGCCCGATGTAGTAGTTGAGTTCGATCCGGCCCCCACCCTTTTTGCTGATCCCCCGCTTCTTCAAGGCGTGCGCAAGTCGAAGATTAAAGCCCGGGTAATCGACAAAACAAATTTGCCGTGGTTGGTGACGTTCAATCCAGGACAGCACCTCGTGAAAGAGCTTTTTAAAAAAGGAAAAGTGCTTCAGCACCTCAAAAACGCCCACTACGGACACCTTGGTTAAATCATACACCAAATAGGCACCGGCAGCGGCAACCGCCTCTCCGCCGATCGCGGCGATCTCCAGGTCCGGCCGCGCTGTTTTCAGATCCTTGACCAGGCGGGCGGCGTGCTCGTCTCCGGAGTGCTCCCCGGCAATCACCAAAAGGTCAATTTGTTTTGCCCCGGGCTCCCGGAAAGGGCTTAATTCCAAAGCTTTATGTGCCATAGCTGGATGCACCACCGGGCCGCCAGCCTAGGGCTTGGGGCTCGCGGCTGCGGTTCTTTCGATTTCAGCCTGAATTTGCTCAGTAATTTGAATAGCCAACTCAAGCGCCGACTTACCCAGTTCCGCCCCCACCTTGGGAAGTGCGAAGCGTTGAATGACGTCAATGAAAGATACCAGCTCAAGCTTAAGGGGCTCGTCCTTTTCAATCGGGATTTCCCGCTTTTCCAAACCAGTCGCGGATCGGCCCAACTGATGTCCGGTTTGATTCATGAAATCGAGCGAGAGGTAATTGTTTGGCTGAAAAACGCGGATTTCGCGCAGCTTTTTCAAGCTCACGCGGCTGGTATTGATGTTGGCCACACATCCGTTTTCAAAAACGATGCGGGCATTGGCAATATCTTCACTGCTTGAAAGCACGCGTACACCAATTGCCTCGACGCGGGCAATCGGACTTTTCACCAATTCCAAAATCACGCCGAGGTCGTGAATCATCAGGTCAAGGACCACGCCGACCTCGGTACCCCGTGGATTGAAGGGTGCCAGACGGTCAGCGGTGATAAAGCGCGGTTCGGTGACGGCCTCCTCAAGGAAAGCCATCACCGGATTGTAGTGCTCAATATGGCCAACTTGTACGATTCGCTTGTTCTTCTTGGCTGCGGCGAGAATACGCTCAGCCTCCTCAAGGCTCGTGCAGAGCGGCTTTTCGATCAGAAGGTGGCATCCTCCGTCGAGCAGTGGAAGGGCAACGTCGCAATGCTTATCGGTCGGCACCACCACGCTTACGGCGTCGCAGGCTTCCGCGAGGTCTGCCAAAGAGGGGTACCGTGCGCAGTTGTGCTTTTTGCAAATTTCTGCCGCCCGGGCATCGTCGGCTTCGACAATACCGACGAACTCAACGTTTTCCAACTCAGCGTAGATCCTGGCATGGTGTTGGCCGAGATACCCGGTACCGACCACCCCACAGCGAATTTTTTTAATTTCCGACATAGTTTAAAAATCAAGTAAGCAACCGCACTGCTCAACGTTAGAAACGCTTGGATTTAACGGTAAACAATCCGTCCGCATTGATCGCAAAAGTGAACGGTTCCATGAACCCGCGCCTCGGCATAGGTTTCTCCGGAAACCCGGAGATGGCAACCGGAGCACTTACCATCCTCCACCTTGGCAACGTAAGGAAAATTTCGAGTGGTTTCGCGCACCCGGTCATAGGCGCTCAAATAGGGCTCACTGATCCCCTCGCGCGCCGTTTCAAAATCGGACTTCGCCTGCGCCGAAACGGATTGTAGGCCCTTTTCGCGTTCGTCGAGTTTGGCAATACGCTTTTCGATCTCGGCCACCTTCCCCGCCGAGGTGCGCTCGTGTGCCTTCAGCGATTCCTTAGCCTCGTCGATTTGCAGCATGAGCTCAATCTCTTTTTCCTCTACCGCACTCACTGCGGCCTCGGCCCGTTCAATTTCGTGAGTCAAGGCCGCGTACTCGTCATTTTTTTTGACCTCCATCTGCTGGCGCTTGTACTTCCGCACCTGCTCTTCCTTTTCGAGGACATCCCCATCGAGTTGCTCACGCTGCAACTCCATCCCCTTGAGAGCCGTGCGGGCTTCCTCAATTTTTGAGCGCTCCTCAACGAGTGCCTTTTCAAGGGCCGCCCGCTCCCGCGGGATAATCTTTAAATCAGTCTCGGCGCGAACCAACTTTTCATCGCGGCTTTGAAGGATGAGCAGTTTTTCAATTTCTGGATCAATCATGGGTGGACAGCATTCGTCGCAATCAAGAAGCGGTGTCGCCTAAGGGCAAACAAAAAGAAGGCACGCGGCGGTTGATCTTTCAAAAAGGCTCCTTCAGGCTCATGTTTTTTTGACCATGAGCGAAACCAACCAAACCATCCAGGACCGTATTGATGACGCCACTTTCGACTTCACCATGGGCGACCATGCGAAGGCAGTGGAAAAACTTCGTGAAGTCACTGCGGCCCACCCTGACGCAGCTGGCGCTTGGCACGCCCTTGCTGAGGTACTGCTTGCCGACAAGCAGGTCCAAACCGCATTGGAAGCCGCCGAAAAAGCGCTTTCGCTGAATCCGGAGGATGTGCACATCAACGTCAGTCTTTCCCGCATTTGGGTAGAGTTGGGCGACAAGGCCAAGGCTGAGCATTTCGGCGCTCAGGCCCGCATGATGGGTTGGAAGGTGACCCTCAAAGAACCGAAGGATCCACCCGCTTAGGCCCCGTATCCCCGCTTGCCAGCAAGCGAACAAATCTGCAAGCTCCGTCCTTTTTACAGTTTTCATGAAAGCAATGACTCCCATCGAAGAAATTCGCCACTCCTGCTCACACGTGCTCGCGGCCGCGCTCTTACGTCTGTTTCCCGAGACACAACTCGACGTTGGCCCCCCCACGGATAACGGCTTCTATTACGATGTTGATCTGGACCGTAAACTCACCGCCGAAGACTTGATTGCGATCGAGGCCGAGATGCAGAAAATTATCAAGGAGAACCAAAAGTTTGAGCGCACCGAATGCAGCCGTGAGGAAGCAGTTGCAAGGATTAAGTCGATTGGGCAGGAGCGTTTTAAACTTGGTCGCCTCGATGACATTCCCGAGGGAGAGCCGATTTCATTTTATCAAAACGGGGAATTCATCGACCTCTGTGCGGGGTCTCACGTCGGCTACACGAAAAAAATCAAGGCTTTTAAGCTCCTTTCCATTGCCGGAGCCTATCACCGTGGCGACGAGAAAAACCGCCAGCTCCAGCGGATCTACGGGACTGCATTTGCCAGTAAACAAGAGCTCGCCGACTATCTTGAGCAACTGGAGCAGGCGAAAGCCCGCGACCACCGCAAGCTCGGGCGTGAGCTGAAGCTTTTCCACATTGATGAGGCCGTCGGGCAAGGCATGATTCTCTGGAAAGGCCGCGGGGCCACCATCCGCCGCGAATTGCAGGACTTCATCTCTGAAGAGTTGCGGATGGCGGGCTACGATCAGGTCTTCACCCCACACATTGGTAAGCTGGAGCTCTTTCAAACATCCGGGCACTTTCCCTACTACAAGGATTCTCAATTCCCGCCGATTGTTGAGCGCGAGTCTCTCGATGCCATGGCAGCGAAAAACACCTCCTGTGCAGCCCTCTCCGAGCAGCTCGAGTCCGGTGAGGCCAACGGATTTTTACTCCGCCCGATGAACTGTCCCATGCACATCAAGATCTTTGACAGCGAGCCCCACTCCTACCGCGACCTACCAGTACGGATCGCCGAGTTCGGTACCGTTTATCGTTGGGAACAATCGGGAGAATTGAACGGTATGACCCGCGTCCGCGGCTTTACTCAAGACGACGCTCACATCTTTTGCACTGAGGAACAACTGCCCGCCGAGATTCACGGGTGCCTGGACCTCGTCAAAACGGTTTTCGATACGCTGGGGATGGAAGACTTCCGCGTGCGTATCGGCCTGCGCGATCCGGACTCCTCTAAGTATGTTGGTGAACCCGCCGAGTGGGACAAGGCGGAGGATGCTCTCCGCGCCGCCGCCCGCAGCTTGAATGCGAACTTCACCGAGGAACCGGGGGAAGCGGCGTTTTACGGACCTAAGATCGACTTCGTTGTGAAGGATGTCATCGGGCGTGAGTGGCAACTGGGCACGGTGCAAGTGGACTATACCCTACCCGAGCGCTTCAACCTAAGCTACATTGGTCCAGACAATGAAAAACACCGCCCCGTGATGATCCACCGCGCACCCTTTGGATCGATGGAGCGATTTGTTGGCGTTTTGATCGAGCACTTCGCAGGTAATTTCCCTACCTGGCTAGCTCCGGAGCAGGTGCGCCTCCTGCCAATGAACGACGAGTTGCGCGACTACGCGGCTAAGCTGGAGAAAAAGCTGAAGGCAGCAAAAATACGCGTATCCACAGACCGATACACTGATAAATTGGGTGCAAAAATTCGCCGTGCAGAGCTGGACAAGGTCCCGCACATGCTGATCCTTGGTGGCCGCGAGGCGGAGGAAAACAAGGTCTCTGTACGCTCCCGGGCAAACAAGGCCCTGGATGGCACCAAGACCTTTGAAGCCTTTTTGGGTGAAATGCTCGATGAAATCGCTTCGAAGCGACTCCCCGACAGCCCTGCCCAAGCAAACTCAAAATCCGCCTGAGCCATGGAACCCGCACCCCTCACACAGAAGGAGAAAAAAGAGCTGCGCGGCATCGCACAGCGCCTCAAGCCTCACCTTTCCGTGGGCCGTAACGGGCTTACCGATACCGTGCTCAAGGAGGTTGATCTAGCGCTGACAAAGAACGGATTGATTAAAATCAGGTTTGAGGTAGAAAAGGAACTTATCAAGGCACACTGCTGTGAAATTCCGGAGAAGACGGGTAGCACCCTTATTGGTCAGGTCGGCAAAACCGCCAGCTTTTTTCGGGAGATGCCTGCCACCGAGGTTATTGATTAAAAAGAACGGATTTTCACCGTTTGGGTCATCAATTTTTTGATCGTATGGAAGAAGAGTTAAGTAGCCAAGTCGTGACTGCGCCCAGCGTTTACCTTATTTACGGAACTCCAGGTTCGGGCCGGAAAGAGCTTTTGGTGGACTTGGTTGATGGGGGTATCAACGGAAAAGAATCCGTCGCCATACTCCTGCCAGAAGAGGAGTCCAGTGAGGCCCTCGATACTGCGGGATTGAGCCGGGTAAAGGTCTATGCTTACCAGCTTAAAGGAGATAAAATCGTGCTGGTTTCACCGGAAGACGCGGTCACCGAAGAAGTCGTTTTCATCCTCGCCCCTGGATTGGCGCATCCGGGTGATGTGGCCGAGGCAACGAAAAACTGGATAGACTCGGAAGCACGTATCCTCGCTCGTGTCCTCACCGTGGTCGATTGCGCTCGCCTCGAAGCACACCCTGGAATGCGCGCTTGGGTCGATGCTTGTGTGCACTTTGCCGACGTGGTTTTACTCAACCGTCGCGAGCAGGTAAGCAACCGTTGGATCAAAGATTTTGAGGACCATTTTCGAAAGGCCTGCTTTCCCTGCCACTTTTTCTTCGTCAAAAAGGGCCGCGTGCGCAATCCCGCCGAAGTGCTGGACCCGGAACCACGGCGAATTTCACTCTACTTCGATACGCTCGAACCGATTGAGGAAGATGATCTTGAAGAAGCAGATCAACCAGAGGATTTGGCAGAGGACCCCTACCTCGTTCGGCACGCCAACGGGCAACGCGCCAAACGCCTACCGGACCTGAAGAAATATCTCACAGACTAAGTATCTTCATTGAGCTCTTGGCTACGCACCCGCGGCTGATGCGAAGCTTAAAGAAGTGGCGCTAGCCTTGGGTGACTGACTTACCGAACCCACTCCGGGTAATGCGACTCGCGGATTTGCTTCAGCAGGGCCTGCATTGCCGCAACACGCTCCGGTTGCTCCATCGCCAGATTGTGGCGCTGGCCGATGTCTTCTTTCAGATTGTAAAGTTTCACCGACTGGCCGTCGTCGGGCGTGTAACCGTGCTTCTCCATCCAAGCCTCAGGGGGGTGCCGCCTGTCGCCGCCAACAATGCCGCTTTCTGCGTCGATGAGCACCCAATCCCCGTCTCGGATCGCATAGTGATTCCAGCCGGTATTGTGCACCATCTGCGTGCGCGGCGCAGCTGACTCGCCTTTCAAATACGGTAGGTGATCAATCGAATCGATAGCATCGCCTTCGGGGATCGCGGCGCCGATCGCTGCCGCAAGGGTCGCCATCAAATCCGTCTGCGAGAACAGCGCGTTCGACACCGAGCCCGGCTGGGTCACCCCCGGCCAGCGGATGATGAGCGGCACGTGGTGTCCGCCTTCGTAAATGTCGCGTTTGAGCCCTCGGAATGGTGCCGACGACCAGTGGTCGTATTTCGCATCGCGCTCGTATGCGTAGTATTCCGCACCATTATCTGCGGAAAACACCACGATCGTATGGTCGGCCTGTCCGGTTTCCTCGAGTGCGGCGAGCAGTTGCCCGATCGAATGGTCAGTTTCATAGACGAAGTCTCCGTAAGGTCCCGCTCCGGATTTGCCGTCGAACGCGTCGTTAGGGATGATCGGCGCGTGGGGGGATGGATATGAAAAGTAGAGGAAAAACGGCTGGTCATTATCTTTCTGTGCACGGATGTACTCGACGCCCCGGCGGGTCGTCTCCGGAATATTCTCATAGGGGTCCCAACCGGTTACCATCGGCCCTCTCCGACACTCCCAATCGCCTTCTTTAATGGGTTTCCACAGATTGGTATCCATCATCGTGTCCGGGGCCACCGGCAGCCGGTCATCCTCAATCCAGGCGTAGGGCGGAAAGTTGATCACCGTATCCCCAAAATAGTGGTCGAACCCGTGGTCGAGCGGCCCGCCCGGCACCCGTTGGCTCCAGTCGAAATCATTGTAGTGCACCGAGTTGTCCGGAGTTCCGGGTTTACGGATCGCATCCCAGTCCCATCCCAAGTGCCATTTTCCGATACAGGCGGTCGTGTATCCTTCTTCACGGAGCATCTGCGGAAGCGTTAATTGACCCTCCTTAAATACCGATTCACCAAAGGAGTTCACGATACCGTGAAAATCCCGCCAGTGGTGCCGCCCCGTCAAAAGCGCGTAGCGCGATGGCGTGCAAATTCCCGACGACGAATGCCCGTCGGTAAAATTCATCCCTGTCGCCGCGAGATGGTCTAAATGCGGCGTGGGGATTTTCGAATCCGGGTTATTGAGCTTCATGTCGCCAAAACCCATGTCATCCACATAAAGAATCAGGATGTTTGGGAGGCGATCGGCCTCGGCGGTCTGCTCGGGCCCCGCACAGCCGCTAAGCGTGAGCATAGCGACCGTGCCGACCAATGAAGCGATTTGTAAACTATTCTGCATACTTCGGGTTTTTATCAAAGATTTTGGGTTTTTACAAAATGTTTTTCGAAGGTGGATTTGGGCACGCGTCGTCGAGTGGGCTCAAACACGGCACCAACCGAAGGTGCTCGGCCTTTTAAGCTTCCCTCAAATCATTTTCCGTTGAAAGATGTGGGGAAGTTCGCCCCTGAAAAAACCCACCCTATATAGAAGTTTCCTATGAAACAGTTTTTTATGAGCTTCCTGATATCCCTTTTTGCGCTCGCAGGCCATTTGGCAGCGGAAGCTCCCTTGACGATCTACAGCGGAGAGCGTTTCAGTGGAGAGGCGGTTGACATCACCAGCTTTGCGGTGTTGAGCGGTCAGGACATCCCCGAAATGATTGGAGAAAAAGCCGTGTCCATCATTCTTCGGAAAGGTCATTCGGTCTGTATCGGCACTGAGCAAACAGGGGGTGGCCTAAGTCGGGTGATCATTGCTGGAACCCGGGATGTGAGCATCCCCCTACTTTCGGATGAGTTTAGGGAAAACATACAGTTTATCAGGATCTCCAAATGGACAGAGGTTAAGAAAAAAGGCTACGGAGGCCGCTATCCCGGCGGGCTTAATTGTAGTTGGTATTACACGTGGGGTGGCTTCAGTGGCGGGAGGGACGAATCGCAATGGGTCCCGATGGCCTGGGGCGGCAATTGGTTGAACCCGGAAAGGGAGATCGCATTGGGGAAAATGGATAACCTTGTTCAAGTCCTCGGATTCAACGAATGCGATGATTGCGAGGGCCAGTCCGGGCAGTACGGGGATCTTTGCATACAGTCTGTCGCCGTTGAAAAGACCAAACCCCTCGCCCGCCTTGGACTCCGCCTGGGGGGCCCCAGTCTAAGGGAGAGCGGACCTTTTGAATGGCTACCCGAGTATATGAAACTCGCCAA
>PWZW01000043.1 GCA_003567255.1 Puniceicoccaceae bacterium
GCGGAAACGAGGGGCACTGTGGCAAGGGCAAGGCCGCACAGCATCAGTAAACGTCGGGTAGTCATGGTATTCATTGGAACTTTCTCCTGTGGGGGGTTGTTAAGGCATTCTAACATGCAACGATGCCATTCTAATGCATGGTCATCGCTTTGACAAGCGTTTTGTATCATTTAATTTGATATTATTTTAATACAAAGAAATTTATGTCGTAATGAAAGACGAATTCAGCAAAAAAAGTGCCCAGGGAGTGGCCGACGACGCTTACTCGTACGGGAGTGCGTCGAAAAAGAAGAGGGTCTGACGGTTCTCCGTGATGTAGGCCTTGTCGTGCAGCCGCACGCTGCCGTCAAGAAACAACAAATTGGCACCGTTTCCATGGCGGAACCAGTCGATATGTGACGTTTCCTGAAAGGTGATCATGTCAGGTCCCCCCGTAAACCAGGCAGTGGCATCCCCTGCCAACAATCTTTGCGAGGCCCGGGTATCGGAAAGCAATTTTGAGGGAGTGACCTTCGCCAACCAATTGTTTCCCCGGACGGCGGGGGGCAAAAATTCGTTGTAGGCATAGCCGAGGCGGTTTGCGCCATAGGTAGGACAGGACAAGCCCGTTTTTTTGAAGGCCATGTCCCCGGGATTGGGGCCGCTGCCCTGGTCCCAGGGCAGCTCCAGATAGGGCCCCAGTGAGGAGTACCAGAACGAAGGCGACGGCATTCCGCCATTTCCCGCATGTCCGGCGGGAGGAGGAAGCTTTCCGTTGTCAACCGCATATGCAAAAAGACCAACACCTATTTGCCGCAACTGAGAAGCGCAGGACACCCTGCGCGCACGGTCCAGCGAGCGCTGTATGCCTGAAACAACCAAAGACATCAACAACGCAAGGATCGCGATCACAACCAACATCTCGATCAGGGTGAATCCGTATGGCTTTCGATTTCTCATGGGTAACCTCCTTGCTCGTTTCGATGGTGCGGTCTTGTGGCGGTTTGTGGGCTTATGCCGTTTTCACAAAATTCAGTATCTCGTCCATCTTGCAGAAGGCAAGTCCAACCACCGTGTCCGCGGCTCCGTAATAGAGGGCGATGCGTCCAGTGTCTTTGTCGTGCAACGCCGCACAGGGGAACACCACGTTCGGAACATCGCCGACTCGTTCGTAGTCCTCGCTCGGCGCCATCAGATAGGAGCGGGCGCGGGCGATGACGTTCCAGGGTTCGTCCAAATCCAACAACGCAACCCCAAAACTGTAGACAAAGCCGTTGCAGGAGGTCAAGACACCGTGATAGAACAGAAGCCACCCCTCCGACGTCTCAATCGGAACCGGACCACCACCGATTTTTGTCGCGTCCCACCCCTCGGCGGCGGGTCCCATCACGTGGCGGTGCCTTCCCCAGAAGCAAAGATCCGGACTTTCGCTGTAAAAGATGTCTCCAAACGCGGTGTGGCCCGTGTCGCTGGGCCGACTGATCATCGCGTAACGTTCTCCAATTTTCCGTGGAAAAAGAACCCCGTTTCGGTTGTAGGGAAGAAAAGCATTCTCCAGTTGGTGGAACTCCTCGAAATCGTCCGTCCAGGCCAGACCGATCGTGGGTCCATGATATCCGTTGCACCAGGAAACATAATGGCGGCCTTCGATGGTGCAGACCCGCGGATCATATCCGTACTGGAAGGGCGCGGTGTCTTTGCCGGAAGGAACGAAGACCGTCGGGTCCTCGTCGATTTCCCAGTGGACAGCGTCCTTGCTGAAGCCCCGGTGCAGTCGCATTTGGCGGACGCGGTTATCCACCCGGAACACTCCCGCGTAGCCATCCCGGAATGGAATGATCGCCGAATTGAATATGCTGTTCCCACAGGGAACCTGCGAAGGTTTTATGACAGGGTTATGGCTGTAGCGCCAGATGATCTCGTTACAGTTGGCGGGGCGTTCTTCCCAGGGAAAAACGGCGGTGGATGCAGGGGACATAGGTTGACTCCTAATTTATTATTATATTAATACAAAATGTAATATAACAATACATAATTTTAAGTCAAGAAATGTTTAGAAGAATTAATTGGTCTGCCATCGCGCAGGTGCTCAGTCCGATGTGGGAACCGGAGTTTTCCGATTTCTCATTCGGGTTCGGATCTCAGCGCTCCACCCACGGAGCTGTCAAACAGGCTGACGATGTTCCGGGCAGGGCCTATCCTCGTCAGTCCCGCTTCTCTTCGGGAGTTCCGCTTTGCGACTCTACGTCCGAGGGTGGATGAACTATGGCCTCTCCGAATCATGCCTCCGGCAGACAAGCCGCACAGCCACTGGCAGGATCTTGCCCGGTGGGTCTTCCGGCGGCTTCGACTTTGCTGTTGGGTTATGTGGAAACGACCCTTGGCAACGTAGTAATCAACCTGAGCGCGGGGCAGGGGCGTCTGGCCGCGTATCTGGTCGGCAATCTTTTCCGCCAGCATGATAGTCGGGGCGTTAAGGTTGCCGGTGGGAATCAGCGGGAACAAGGAAGCATCTACCACCCGCAGGCCTTCAAGGCCATGAACGCGCCCCTGGCCGTCGGTCACCGCCATGTTGTCTTCCCCCATGCGGCAGCTGCCACAGGGGTGATAAGCGGTTTCGGCGTGCTGCTTGACGAAGCTGTCAAGTGCCTGATCACTCTGCACATCCGGGCCGGGGGCAATTTCACGGCCACGGTACTTATCAACGCGCAGGGTTTTCTCTCCGCGGGTGATCCCAAAGGCCTCCCGCGCGTAGGCGTTGGCATCGAAGTCCGGGGCACGGCGGAAGGTTTTGCCTGTCCCCTCCATCTCCCGGAATCGTGACA
>PWZW01000180.1 GCA_003567255.1 Puniceicoccaceae bacterium
TTGATTTTGTTCTCAGACACAACACTGAGGACATTTCACGTGTGTTTTTATTCCAGCAAGAAAAACCCCGCTAATAAACCATTTGGCCGACGTCCGTCTGCCCGAGCTTTTCAGGAAGCAAATGACACACCCGTCCCAAAGCCAATAGGGCAGCAGCGTCCAAAAGGTCATCCGCTACGCCGACGCTTCGGGGTAATTTCTCTAAAAAATGAGTGAAGCACATCTCAAAATCGTTGAAATGTTTGGAGAGCAGCTGAATCCGCGCCGCCTGACCTGCTTCTGTTTTCTTTTTGGCAAGGACGGGCACACCCCCATTTAAGCGTAAAAAAGCCAGTTCCGGATGGCTTTCGGCCAAGGTTAGACGCGACGCTGAGGCGGCTCGACTTTTTAAACATGCGGCAAGCTCACGTACTTTCGGGAGAAGATACCAGGCCTGCTTGGAAAAAGCTTTTCCGCATTGCACCTTCGTTAATCGACAGGCTTCTGCATACTCGCTCGCTTCGAGCGCCGCGGAGGGAGGAGCACTGAAAACGCGGCGCCCCGCGACAGCGCCCAAGCGTTGACGCGCAAGCTGGTCGCAGCGTCGGACGCCGGCAGCCGATTTTCCGGGGAGTCCTATGATCATATCGACGAGCACCACACCAGGCCCCTCGACGAGCAATAATAATTCCTTTAACTCTGCTGCAAATCGGAATTCACAGTAACGTCCCTTTGCCAAGCAAGCGACCCACCCACCCCGACAACCATCAATCCCCATCAATACCCTTTCTCCTACTATCCTGGAGCCGGATGATACATATTCATTAGCAAGCTTTTCAACCACGCGGAAACAAGGTTGAGTTTCCGCTGGAAATCAAGTTTTCTCCAAAATCATGTCAGAAAATTCATCACTACCCCTTGTCGGGATCATCATGGGAAGCCAGTCCGATTGGGAAACCATGAAGGGCGCCGCCCAAATTCTCGAGGCTTTCGAAATTCCTTTTGAAGCTGAAGTGGTCAGTGCTCACCGTACGCCAGATCGTCTCTGCGAATATGCAAAGTCTGCACAAAAACGAGGACTTCAAGTGATCATCGCCGGCGCCGGCGGAGCCGCTCACCTTCCCGGTATGGTCGCCTCAATGACAACCCTCCCGGTGCTCGGTGTACCTATCCGCTCACGCGCTCTGAGCGGAATGGACTCCTTGCTATCGATAGTGCAAATGCCCGCGGGCGTACCCGTACTCACCCTCGCGATCGGGGAAGCGGGCGCAAAAAACGCCGCCTTGTCCGCCGCAGCCATCCTTAGCCTTCAGAATGAAACCGTCCGGCAGCGCTATGAAGACTATCGCCAGGAGCAAACGCAGACAGTGCTCGCAAAAGGTCTCCAGCAATGAGTCTACCGCCGCTGCTTCCCGGAGCCACCATCGGCCTCCTTGGGGGGGGTCAACTAGGGCGGATGCTGATCCTGGCTGGACGGGCCATGGGCTATCGGTTTCACGTTTTTGAACCCTGCGGGCCATCCCCAGCCGGGATGATCGCCGACAATGAAATAAATGCCGAATACAGTAACGAAGCTGCGCTCATAAAATTTGCCCAGCAAGTGGACCTCATCACCCTGGAGTTCGAAAACATTCCCGCTACTGCAATTCAAACGATTGCGGCAGTGTGTCCGGCGTTCCCGAGTGCTGAGGTTTTACATATCTGTCAGCATCGTCAAAGAGAGAAGGATTTTCTGCGCGCTGCTGATTTACCACACGCTCCCTTTGATTATGCTCAAAGCGCAATTTCACTGTCCAAAGTTGTGCAGAGAATAGGCTTTCCCTGCGTAATCAAAACCGCCGCGTTTGGCTATGATGGCAAAGGCCAAATAAAACTTTCACAGCCGGAAGACGCCGCAGACCCAGTCGCGCTATGGAACCAATTAGGTGAGCCCGCCCAAGTCGTTGTTGAAAAATGGATCGAGCACAAAGGGGAGTTTTCTGTCATTTGTGCCCGCCGGGCGGACGGAATTTGCAAAACCTTCCCGGTTTCTGAAAACTGCCATCGCAATCACATTTTGCACACGAGTGTCGCCCCTGCACAGCTTTCGCCGCAGCTCATCAAATCCGCCGAAACGCTGGCCAAAGCTGTTGCCGAAACGCTAGATGTGGTCGGCCTTATCACCGTGGAGCTTTTTCTCGCCCCCGAAGGACACCTTTTGGTCAACGAAATGGCGCCACGACCCCACAATAGTGGGCACTACACGATTGAAGGCTGCCACACCAGCCAGTTTGAACAACAACTACGCGCAGTCTGTGGTTTGCCTCTGGGGTCAACCGACCTGAGACAACCCACCGTGATGGTCAATTTGTTGGGAGACCTCTGGGAGCACGGCACTCCGGACTGGAGTATCCTCCTCCAAGAGCCTGGCGTACATCTGCATTTGTACGACAAAGGCAGCCCACGTCCGGGACGTAAAATGGGGCATTTCACAGTAATGGACTCCACTGCTGCACTCGCCACAGCCCGCGCTGAAAACTTGTTCCAGACACTCTCCTCCTGTAAAGCGTCTGATTGAGCTCACCTGCGTGGCTTTCGGAGGGAATACAGCCCACCCAAGCCAACAGCCTGCATATCTCCCAAGCGCTTCTCTTGGCGTCCAGGCATCTGGCTTCGGACAAACCGCTCGGAACCGACGACTAGCCCAGCAGTAAAATGCCGCAACCTTGTCGCTAATACATTTATTTTGGAAAGCTTCCCCTCCTCCAACTGAATCACCCTTCTCGCGGCAGATTCAGAAATAGACGCCTTGCCACGGACATCCCTCCGGCCTAAAATAAA
>PWZW01000269.1 GCA_003567255.1 Puniceicoccaceae bacterium
ACGTAAACAAGTTCTCCCCCGGCCTCGACCAAACCATTACACTGTCCATTGATATGCCCATGGTCCAAGTGGGCGGCGGCAAATTTGAATTCTCCCTTTTTTACCACAGGCTTTTGCTTTGCTGCGGTCGGCGCGTAATTCATTCCGTCAGATTTTTGCATAGTTTCTCTTTCCTCGTGCTGTTCTTAATAGTTGAGCTTATCCCCGGTCAAGGGGGGCGCTTGGCGTTTAATTCCTAACCTTCCGGCTTTCCTACTTTTTATAAATCGAAGCGATCTCCACGCCAAAATAGTCTCTCGCGTTTCCAAAACTAATCCGGCGAACCAAATCACCCAGGAGCGCGTAATCTTCAGGAAGTTCCCCGTTGACTACATCCTGACCGATGACATTACACAAAATCCGCCGAAAATACTCGTGACGACAGTAAGAAAGGAAGGAGCGGGAATCAGTCAGCATGCCAACAAATCGGGACAAAAGACCCAGGTTTGAGAGTGCATTAATTTGCCACTCCATTGCCTCCTTCTGGTCGTTAAACCACCAACCGGAGCCAAATTGAATTTTGCCCGGGATACTTCCATCCTGGAAATTTCCAATCATCGACGCCATTAGGTAGTTATCTGCCGCATTCAGGTTGTAAATAATGGTTTTGGGCAGTTTTTCATCAATGTCCAAGCTATCAAGAAAGCGACTGAGGGGCTTGGCTTGCGGCGTATCTGCGATGCTGTCGAAGCCGGCGTCCGCTCCGAGGGTCCGAAAGTTACGGGTGCTATTGTTACGCAAGCCGCCGACGTGCAACTGCATGGTCCACCCGCGGGCGTGGTTCAATCTGCCGACGTGGCGCATCACAAAAAAAGCAAATTGCTCCAACTCCGCCTCATTCGCAGCCTTGCCAGCTCGGGCCCGATCATAGATTTCACTCACTTTTGCCTCGGTGGTTTCGGCAAAATAAGCGCGCTCCAGACCGTGGTCTGAGGCACGTCCCCCCATCTCATGGAAAAAGTCATGCCGCTGCTCAAGCGCTTTCAAAAAGCCTGCAAATGTCGAACAATCCACGCCGGAAACTTCTGCCAATTTATCCGTCCATGGGTTGAAGACTGAAAGGTCATCGACCTTCAGGCCTTTGTCGGGACGGAATGTGGGGATCATTCGGGTATCAATACCTAGGCCGGCCACTGTTTTATGGTGCTCCAAAGTATCTGTGGGGTCGTCGGTCGTACCGATCAAAGCGACCTTGAAGCGCTTGAGTATACCGTGAGCGGAAAAGTTTTTCTCAGCCAGACATGCGTTAGCTTTTTCCCAAATCGCTTTGGCATTTTCCGGATTAATCGTGAGGTCGATATCGAAATACCGCTTCAGTTCAAGGTGGCACCAATGATAGAGAGGGTTACGGACGGCGTGGGGAACCGTTTTACAAAAAGCCAAAAACTTCTCATACGGTTCCGCGTCTCCCGTACAGAACCGTTCGGGAATGCCATTGGAACGCATCGCCCGCCACTTATAGTGGTCCCCGTCCAACCAAATTTCATAAAGGTTTTTAAACCGGCGGTTATTGGCGACGTCCTCTGGCGGTAAATGACAGTGGTAATCAAAAATGGGTTCGTGCTTTGAAAACTCGTGGTAGAGCCGCTGCGCTGGCCTATTTTGCAAAAGAAAATCAACGTTAATGAACGACATGAACTTAAGGTGTTGTTGGGGGTTGAAGGATGAGTAAGGGAGGAAAGGAGGACTTATTCAAAGTAAAAACACTCAACGCCCCCTTCGGCGCGACCTCCAGGACTGTTCGCCAATAAAAGAGGGAAGGTCTTCGTGGGAGTCTAATTGTTTGGACCGGTAGGAGGTCAATTCACCGTAAAAACTGCCCACCCTTACTTCGCTGCGCATCCGCAGAGGTACACGAAACGCATCTTCGGAAAACCACACTTCAATGACCGCGTCTGGACTTTTTGAAAAAACGCCCCGCAACTCGTCCGTCGAAACATCTGCTTTGAAGCTATGGAAATCGCCCACTCCGGAGCGTACGGAGGTTTTTTCAACAATTTCGGCCTCCATCATACTTGGCGCGCGCCCATCCGTAGCCGGTACGCTAAAACGGGCACCCTCAAAAAAAGGCTGGCCAGCTATCCAACCCAAAAGAGACAAGGGATCTTGGGTCCCCTCCACCAACTCAACCGGATCCCTCTTTTCGCCTCGGTTACTGTACTGGAGGACTTTGTTTTCCCAATCGAAAGCAAGCTCAATATCCCGTTCACGCCCGCCCTCCCGCTGGCGCTTGGTGTGAAAGACGGGGCGCCAGGTGTCTTGATCTATCCACGTTTGCAAAAGATTATCCACCCGGTAAAGCCGATTGGCCAGACCGGTGGTTTCGACCTTAAAGCGCATCAATAAGTACTCTGTTTCACCCTCACCGAGCGTGGCATGTTTGAAATCGAGCACTGCTTCACCGACTTTAATCCCGCTCCAATATAAGGAATATGAAAACGCATCGCCCGCCTGAAAAGGGGTTGAGTAGTCGGATGCCTCGTCCGCGTGGCTTAACTGTGCCGTGTATAGAAAGCAAAGCGCGTAACAAACGGTGCAGCTTGTCTTTGCAGTGCGGAAGAAAGTTAAAAAGAGAGTGTGCAGCATACTTACCCCGCGGTGACACCAGGGCGACTTCCCAAGTTCCCCTTGGTTTTCGCGGGGAACTTGAGAAAGTCAGCCTCGAAAAATGGCTAGATGGTCATGGAAGCATAGCCACCATCGACGATGGTCTCTGTGCCGGTCATGAAGGCTCCGGCATCCGAAGCCAGTAAAAGCGTC
>PWZW01000171.1 GCA_003567255.1 Puniceicoccaceae bacterium
GCCTGTGTCTCTGAGGAGGAAGCGGAAAGATTAGAAAATTGATTCCGTATTTAAAAAGGTTGTCAGCTGGGCCTTCCCCGCATGGCCTGAACCCAATCCCAGAACAATGAGCACAACGCTACAAACACTCAAACAGGCCTTACTCCAACGCCGAGGCGAGATCGATTTCTGGCTCAGTCTGTGCATCCTTATCCTTACCTCTGCGGCAATGTCACCGATCATCCACTGGGTGCTTGCGGGAACTTTTCAGCAAGAGCGCTTGCTACACGCCCTGGCAGTCCTTGGCCTCACTGGCTTTGCCCTGCTTTACAAGCGAGCGGAGGTTCCGCGTTTTAGCTTTGAACTGGGCCGGCCTGCAATCAAGGCCCTCTGCGCCGCATATGTTTTGGTCGCGCTGGCACTGTTTACCAATTGGAGCGTTCTCCTGCTGGGGGCATTGAGCTGCGTGATTGCCGCGCTGCTGTACTTTATTTTAAATCCTACCTCGCACCGGAGCATCCTTGCCCTGTGCACTGCCTTTGGAGGGTTTTTGATTTTTTCCTTCATGATGGAGCCCCTTGATTGGCCGCTTCGGGCACTTGCAGGGCATTTCAGCCAAAGCCTTTTTGATCTTTTCGGCAGGGAAACGCAGCTTGGCTTGCTGGCCGGGTCCAGCGAACCGCGTCTCCTGCTTATGGTGAAGGAGCAAATCTTCGAAGTCGCACCGGAGTGTAACGGCTTTGGGATCATGGTCAGTAGCCTACTGGTCACCCTGCTGGTGACTGTTTATGACCGCCGCAACTTTGCTCACATCGGCTTTTACCTCTTTGCCGCCCTTTTACTGGGTTTTTTTGCCAACCTTGTTCGTATCGGAATCATCGTCACCCTCGCCCCCCACATGATGCCACACTACGACCTGATGCACGAAATCGTCGGCGGTTTCACCTATTGGGGGACCTTGATTTTGCTCTGGCTAGCGCTCACCCGAAAGGGACAAGTCACCCGGCAGAACCAAGCAAAATCAAACAGCTGAACCCATGGAGTCTTCGGTTTCCACCGGGAACGTTTCCTCCGTGGCAACCAAAACTCATCCAATGACTTCAATCTGCCTAGCCTACCCCTTACGTCCGGGGAGATGTCGGGGGATTGCCACAGCGTTCGTTAAATCGAAACACTACGCCCTTCCCACCGCTCAGTGCTTCGCCTTGCGGGCGTCGAGCAAAACGCTGCGTTTATGCTTAAGCTCGCGCACAACTTCCGGCTTCTTCTCGGCGAGGTCGTGTTGTTCGCTGGGGTCTTTTTCCGTTTCGTAGAGGCGGTCGGAGATCAGCCGATAGCGATCCGTCCGCAAGGTGGTGTTACCCCGCCAGAAACCCAGGACGGCCTCGTTCGTCGTTGCGGATGGATCCTGAAGGATGGGCAACATCGACTTACCGTCGAGATGATCCGGCATCGGGAGCCCCGTCAGCTCTACCAAAGTGGGATAGATGTCGATACTCGCGGTAAGCGCATTACTGGGCACACCGGGATGTGACATGCAAGGTGTCCGGATCATAAAGGCCGCGCGCATCGAATATTCGTTTAGGGTATGCTTCCCCCAGTGCCCGCCTTCGCCCAAGTGGAAGCCATGGTCGCCCCAAAGGACGACGATAGTATTGTTACTGAGACCGAGCTCGTCGACCGCATTCAGGATTTTCCCCACTTGCGCGTCCACATAACTGACAGAGGCGAAATACCCGTGCCGGAGCTCCTTAGCGTAATTCGGGTCGTCGAGATCGGAGCGGTCGTGGGCGTAGGTCCAAAATTCACCCCCCCCACGGCGGGAAAGATCGACGTGAGTCATATCGATCTCATCCCTGTCATAGAGATCCCAGTACTTTTTTGGCGCGGTGAAGGGCAAATGGGGTTTATATAGGCCGACGGCATAGAAGAATGGTTTGTCCGCCCCGGCGAGCTCACCGAGTTTTTCAATGGCGGCATCGGCAAGGATGCCGTCGGGATAGCCGGTATCGTCGACATCCGCCATCTCCACTGCCGGACGATAGCCCTCCCGTCGGGTGTCGCCCCCCGCATAGCCAAAGAAGGCGGCCCAAGGTGTCTCCCATTCACCGGACGGTGTGATCATCTCGTCCCATGCTCCAGGCAGTTCGTGTCCGTCGCCGGTGCGGTGGTACTGATACCCGTCGCGGCGAAATTCGAAACCACCCGGGGAATGAGTGACCTTGCCCGTTTGGATGGTATGGTAGCCATTTTCGCGGAACCATTGCGGCATGGAGATAGGCGCTTCACCCCGGTCCACAACCCTGAAGGCATGGTGGCCACTGCTGTCAGGAGATACCGGCAGGTGACCGCTCAGCAGCGAGTAGCGGGACGCTCCGCAGGTCGGCACCTGAACATAGTGTCGCTCAAACAAGCGGCCTTGCGCGGCCAAACGATCCATGTATGGGGTGTGCATGTAATCATAGCCGTAAGCGCCAGTCTGCGGACGAAGATCGTCGATCGACAGGAAAAGCACATTTAAAGGCTGATCCGTTTGATCCGCGCCGGCGGTGGCTGGAAGCGCTGCTGCGGCCAAGCCGAGACCGAGCGCGAGCAGACGTGAGCGTGAAGTCTGGGGTTTTAAGTACATTATCTTTTGATTCTCTCTATTTGAGGTTTATTGAGCCGGTCCGGGCCGCCGTACAAAATAAATGAAGTTGAAGACTTCGAGGCTAAGGCGCTCCGCAGGCGGCTTTCTATGCAACTCAACCGTAGGATCAAAAATCAAAAACACTGGGTCAAGGAGCAATAAAATTTGGATAATGAAAAGCCAC
>PWZW01000244.1 GCA_003567255.1 Puniceicoccaceae bacterium
AAAGGTGAGCTTCGCCGGACGCCCGCTGAACCCGACCGAATCATACCCTGGGAAGGCCTCAAAAAAGACGCTCGCTTCTTCAGTGACGAGCCCTTGCCCTCCGGCCTGAGCGAAAAAGATGGGTTGCGAATTCGGTAAGACCGACTGGGCGGGGTTAATAAAGGTGACGGAAACCTCATCTTCTCCCTCAGGGAAATAAATCCGCCCGAAGTCCTGTGGTCCGTAAGGCAGGCGATCCGCTTGATCTTCCGGTGGTTCAAGCCGAAAGGAAGCCCACTCAATACCGGGATTGTCTCGCTCAACGGTTAATTGGATGACTTGACGATCTTTGGAAACCTCTACCTGTTGGCCGGTTTGCACCTCGGTGGGCACCGTAAGTTCGATCACATAGTCATAAGTTTCGATGGTGCCCTCAGTGCCTTCAGGCCCGGTGCGTTGACGCAGGACGCCCCAAGTCGGAGGGCTGTGGCCGGAAAGGAGCCCGGCGCAAGCGCTGTCCCGCACGGCGCGCACGGTGTAGTAAAAAGTGCGGCCGTAGTCGTCGGGGCCGGGGGCACCCGCAGCGGCAGGCGCACCGCTGGTACCGTCATCAATGAAGGTTAAATTTCCGCGCGCATCCACCTCATCGGCCGGAATGGGTCCGGAGGCTTGAAAGCCGAGCGTTGCATAGTCGGCCACGGTTTCGCTTTGCATTTGGTTGATGCTATCGAAGCGGTAGACGAAATAGTAATCCGCCTCTCCCCCCGTCTCGGGGTCCCAGGTTACTTTCAGGTGATGCGCTTCACTGTCGCTGTCCGCATCGTAACGATAATCGTTGTCCACCGAAACACGCGCGGGCGGGTTGGGCGGCATACGGAAGCACATGACCACACGCTTGCCCTCCGAAAGCTGACCGTCCCGCCCCACCACGTCACGAGCAGCTAGAAAATAGTAAAAGGTGTCGCCGTCCTCAAAAGGAGTCCCGTCATGGAAGCGGCGGTTGTCATCGTGCACAAAAAAGTCGAGCGACTCTCCGCCAGCCTCATCGGCCGTCGCCTGGGCTTCGGATTCCGTAAGGATACGACTCGGCAAGACCGGTGCCTGGTTTACCTGATACACTTCCTCAGAGGCGAAGAAGGCTTCCCGATCCGGCGGTGCGGTATGCCAGTTATTGGCCTCGGCATCGGCCTCGGCGACACGATAGAGATTGTATCCGTAGTGCAGCGGCGCGACCTCCCTCAGCTCATTGGGGGTGCTCCAGATAAAACGCGCACTCAAGTGCCCCCGCGGCCCACCATCGTCCACCGTGATCGGGGTGGCGGGCCGTGGAAGGAAGGATGCGGGATCGGTGGGGTCAATCGTGACCCGCCCGATCGGTGCGCCACTCTCGTTGGCTTGGGCATCCCAAACGCGGATTTCGTAGGTCACCGGGCGCGAGGAGGAAATTTCCTGGGCATAGCTCCGCCCGAGCGAAAGGTTCATCGCGGGGTGCGCACGCCCGAGCCAGAGGAGGGTATCGCGGAGATTTGCATCGGTTTGCGCGGCTTGTTGAAGCGCGGAGATTTTTTCGCCCAAGGTGGTGGCCGTTTGAGCATCTTCCAGGATTTCGCCATATAGCTCATCCACACTATTCTCCAACTGCCAGACATCATCGTTTAAGGACTCACCCGTATTCAGCAGTGAGGCAATGATCGCGGGATCTGTGAAGGGGCGGATAATCGCTTGGCGGGTGTACGGCTCAGGATCTTCAGCCCGTCCGTTTTTACGATAAATCGCAATCGGACTTTCCCCGAGGGCGCCCTCGGCAGTTTCCTGCCAACTGAGGTAGGCATAGGTGGTGCCGGTAGTCTCGGATACGGTATGTGTCCCAACCGACAGGATGAGCGGCTCCTCCAGCTCTGCTTGAGCGTGGACGGCTACCTGCGGCAGCCCGAACGCCAAGGTCAGGAGTGAGGTGGAGAGGATGTGCATGAATGAGCGCATGAGCATTTTTCTGAAAGTTTGCGGTTTCGTGAGCATCAATCGAAGTCGATATCCCAGTCGCTGTCAGCGTAGCTTGCCGTGACATCGACACGCTTGCTGATGGTTTTAAGGCCAAGACTGATGGACCCCTTGACGAATCCGTTGCCGTAAAGGGTGGTGGTGCCTGCGGCCCCATCGCGCGAGCCGACCATCGTGATTTCTCCGGACCCGCTCACGATGCAGAGAATCCGGCCGGAGAGCCCGGCAAAGATTTTGCCACCATACACCGGACCTTCGAGGAAGAAGAAGGCGCCCGCTCCGATGCCAGCGGATATGTCGAACATACAGCTGGCGGGTATGCCAAGGATGGCCTCCCCGACGGGAATCCAGGCTTCGCCGTAAACGTAAGCCCCGGTAAAGGTGGGATCCGGCTCGTTCAGCACGGCAGCGACATCTTCATCCCAGATCAAAATCGGGTCGAGGGTGCAGGTGCGGCCAAAGAAGATACCCCCGCTGGCGGCATAATCCCCGAATTCCAGGCCAAGGGCAGCGCTCAGGTAGGCTTCCTGAACTTCGCCATCCCAGGCGCTGAAGGCCATGGCGGCGGCAAGGTCTTTAATCACGAAAGATTCAAAACCAATCTCACCCTCGGTGATGGCAAAGGCACCCCCCATCCCGAGGAGGCTAGGTAAGCCATCGCCGGAGGTGTCGAAGGAGAACTTGGTGTCGATATCCGCGCGCAGCCCCGGACTGATCCATTCCACCGGCATATCTATCGTGCCAAGGCTGACTTCCACGGCGCGGCC
>PWZW01000080.1 GCA_003567255.1 Puniceicoccaceae bacterium
AGATGAAATAGGTGACGGGAAAGGCAATCGCGATGATCAGCACCGCGAGCGTTGGGTTGCCAAAGGCAGTGGTCAGCGGGCCCTCAAACCAGCGCTCACCCTTATTTAAGAGCACAATCGGAATGAGCAGATTGAACCCGAGGTTAAGCAGCATGTTCTCGTTGCGCTTCACTGGTTTCGAGCCAGTCGGTAAATTTCCGTCGTTCGGGAGGTTGCTGGGTTGCGATTCGTTCATCCAGCTGCCAAGTTCGAGAGCAGTTATGGTAAATGCAAGTCCTATTCGTTGTCTGATCACCGCCGGACCCACCCGGGAATACCTTGATCCTGTTCGGTTTTTGAGCAATCCATCGACCGGTAAGATGGGCTTTGCCCTGGCTCGTGCGGCGGTTGAGCGGGGATGGACGGTCGATCTGGTGACTGGTCCCGTAGACCTGCCGGAGCCGGACGATGTGGTCTTGTATCCAGTGACAACGGCCGAAGAGATGTTTCATCAGGTGGATGCCTTGTTTGATGTTGCTGACATTTTGATGATGACCGCTGCGGTCAGCGACTTTCGTCCGACGGTGCGGCACCCGGAAAAAGTAAAAAAAGAGGAGGCGGCCACCAGTGTGGAATTTACCCGCACGCGAGACATCCTCGCCACGATGACCGAGCGCAAGACCAGCCAGCTCGTGGTGGGTTTTGCTGCGGAGACCTCTGATCTGGAAAAGCATGCCCGTCAAAAAATGACAGATAAACGGCTCGATTTTATTGCCGCCAACGATGTTTCCAAGGCGGGTTCCGGATTTGCCGGGGACGAAAATACGATCCTCCTGCTCGGGGCGGATGGAAGCCGCTTGGAAATAGGGCCGGAAACCAAAGATGCGGTGGCTTTTATGCTCGTCCGGCAATTTGCCGAAGAACTGGCCGCAAGGCGCGAGCAAGACGTCCAAGCTTAGCGCTTTTTTCATTTATGGCCTCTTCCCGATACAGCGGATTGGATAAAATTCTCGGCAGGATCGAAGATTTGGATTCGGTCAATCTGGGTATCCTCGTGCAGCGCCTAGCCCGGGAGCGTCGTTTGCAGGAAACGGTCTTTAATACGATTCAAGACGGCATCCTGGTGATCGACGATGCGGGCACGGTACAGTATGCTAATCAAGCGGGACGACGAATGATCGGTCTCGACGAAAAAGACGTCGGCTCGACCCGTCTTTGGAAAATGGTCCCTGATTTGGCCCGTTCGATAGATTTAGAGGAACTCACGCAAAGCGAGCGTGCAAAAGCACCGGTTATTTCGCGGGAAATTGAGATGAACTACCCGGAGCACCGCATCGTGCGTTTGTACATGGTGCCGATGGAAATTCCCCAGAACGATGGGCAGGCAGATGGGGGTTACGTCGTTGTTTTGACAGACGTGACCGAGGCAAAACTTTCCCTGAAAGAGCGCATTGAAAACGAGCGAACGAGCTCGGTGGTCCGTTTGGCCGCTGGCGTTGCACATGAATTGGGGAATCCCTTAAATTCGCTGACTATTCACCTGCAGTTGATCAGTCGCCAGTTAAAGCAGTTGGAGGGGGTGTCTGATCCGAAAGTGAGCAAGCTCCAAAAATCCCTGGAGATCTGTCAGGGAGAGGTGGAGCGTCTTGATAACATCATCACGCACTTCCTGGAGGCGATTCGACCTCAGGAGCCTGATTTGAATGAGGTCAACTTGATCGCCGTCTTGGACGAGGTGATGCAGGTGCAGGGACCCATCCTGAAAGATCGCGGCATTCGGGTGAGTATCGAAATGGAGGAAAGCCTGCCGACCGTGCTGGCGGATAGTAATCAAGTGAAGCAGGTTTACTTTAACATCATTAAAAACGCGATTGAGGCGATGGGAGAGGGCGGGCGATTGCGCATCCGCGCCCGTTTAGACGACACTTACGCCTATCTCCAATTTGCCGATTCGGGTTCCGGGATTTCGGATGAAGACCTTTCCCGCGTCTTTCAGGCCTATTTTACGACCAAAAAAAGTGGTCATGGACTGGGTATGATGATTGTGCAGCGCATCATGCGCGAACATGGCGGACATATTTCGATCGAATCCCGCGAAGGCGTGGGTACCGTGGTCACGCTCCAGTTTCCGCTCCGCCAGCGTCGCCCGAGGTTGCTTGCGTAGCGAGGTAGGCAACACGGGAAAAGATCACAAAAAAAGGTCCGGCTTCCATCAGAAGCAGGACCTTGAAAATATTTTTAGCTTTCGCTGAAAAGGATGGTTTAGACCCCTACTCTGCAGCGTTTTCCGCATCCATGGTGGCCTGAATTTGCTCAGCTTCCTCTTCACTGACAGCGAGGAAGATGTGGGACTTTTCAACCACCATTACGTAGTTCCGGTTGAGTGTGAATCCGTAGGTCTCCAGCATGGTCTGATTGTTGCGGTTAAGGCTGGCGAGGAGCTCATCGCGCTGGGCTTCCAAGGTGGCGACTTCTGCCGAATCCGTGGTTTCGTTGATCTGATTCAGCAGATCAATCAAGCCCTGGCGCTGTGCTTGGACGACCCGGACGTTTTGCTGAAATTCCTGGTTGGCTTCAACCGAATTTAGCGAAGAGATGTGGACCAGTTTTTGGCCGTCGCCGTCGGTAGGTGCGGGTAAGGCGCGCTCGGTGTTTGCGCTTGCTGTAACGCCCAGGGCGAGGCAGCTCGTCAAAGAAAGTAGGATACATTTAAGGATATTCATAGGTTGCTGTGTTTTGCTGAGATGTTTTGTCGTGACT
>PWZW01000156.1 GCA_003567255.1 Puniceicoccaceae bacterium
GAGGTTAACATCGAGCGAGTGGATGCGGTCGGTAGTGAAAAACGGATTCAAATCGTCCATCAGGAAGCGCACAAGGAGCTGGCTTTCGATGCTGTGCTCGTTGGGGTGGGGCGCGTACCGAACGTGGAGGGCCTCGGCTTGGAAAAGGTCGGTGTCGCATACGATAAACGCGCTGGCGTGAAAGTGGATGCGCGGCTGCGCACGACCAATCCGCGCATCTTCGCGATTGGCGATGTTGCTATGCAATACAAGTTCACTCACATGGCTGGAGCGACCGCCCGCATGGTCCTTCAAAACGCGCTCTTCGCCGGACGGAAAAAGCACAGCGACTTAATCGTACCGTGGTGCACCTATACCCAGCCGGAGATCGCGCATGTTGGGCTGTACGAAGGGCCAGCGCGGGAGCAATATGGTGATGCCGTGGAAACGTTCACGCAGCCCTTTAGCGCGATGGACCGCGCCCTGCTCGAAGGGCACATGGAAGGTTTTGTCAAAGTCCATGCGGTCAAGGGCCGTATCGTCGGGGCAACCGTAGTAGGGGAGCACGCGGGCGATTTGATTTCGGAAATCACTGTCGCGATGCAAAGTGGCCTGAAGCTCGGAACGCTCTCCGCTGTGATTCATCCGTATCCAACCATTGCTGAAGCCATCCAGCGAATTGGTGATGCCTACAACCGCACCCGCTTTACGCCCTTTCTGCAAAAGCTGTTCAAAAAGTGGCTAGACCTGACACGTTGATAGCGCGGACCACGAAGCGTGGGGCTATTGAAAAGGTTTATTGCAGGCGGCGGGCATCCTACAGAGGGCACCGTTGCGGTTTATTCGGGAATTGCCTTCAGCGGATTGCTGTCGTATTTTTTTGAGAAACGCACCTCGTTAAGTCTCCTAATGTTTCACACACCGCATGGTCTGCTTGCGGTTTGGCTAGCCGTTCACTGCGAGATACTTTCCCGTCAGGGATGCCTCATCACCCACTTTTTCAACCCCGAATAGCCGATGGAGCCCAACCCAGTTATCCTCATCGTTGACAACGATCCGGGTTTTCTCGCCACTAGCGTGCGGGTGCTGGAAAACGCTGGCCTTCGGGTGTCGTGTGCGGAGACCGCCGCCGAGGGCCTCGCCATCCTTGGCCGCGAGGCGCACGATCTCGTGCTGCTTGGCATGACGCTGCCGGATGCCACCGGATTTGATGTGCTGCGCGACGTCCGGTCCCAAGCGCGGCTGGCCAACTTGCCCGTGGTCTTTATCAGTTCGCAAAAGGTTTCGCCCGAAGACCAGGCGACCGGGGTTGACGCGGGGGCGGACGGTTACCTCGTACGTCCCATCTCGGACACAGAGCTGCTCGCCCGCGTGCGTCTGCACCTGCGCCAGCGCGAACTCGCGGAGCGCCTGCGTGCGAGTGAGGCGCGTTTCCGCAAACTGATCGAAAGCCAGGCCGATGGCGTCCTTGTCGTGGATCGTGAGGGCACGATCCAGTTTGCGAATCCCGCAGCCGTGGCACTCTTCGGGCGCACCCAGCAGGACCTCGTCGATAGCGGCTTCGGTTTCCCGCTCGATAGCAAGCAAACGAGGGAGGTTGAAATACGCCGTGCCGACGGCGTCGAGATCATTGCCGAATTCCGGGTTAATGAGACCGAGTGGGAGGGGAACCCCGCGTGGATTGTCACGCTCAATGACGTTACCGAGCGCTTTCGGGCTCAGGCTGAGCGCGCCCGGCTCTTCCATGACCTAGGTGAACGCGTGAAAGAGCTGCGACTCTACCACGAGGCCTCGGAAATTCTCCGGAAGGAAACGATCCCTTTTGACGAACTGCTCGAAAACATTGTGCGCCTCATTCCGCCCGCGATGCAACACGCTGATTGCGCCGAGGCCCGTATCACCCTTGGCGACCTGAGCGCCGCTACCCCCGGGTTTGGTGACGATGGTCCCGCTTTGACGATAGAGTTTGCACTGCGCGGGGGTGGTGAAGGTAGGGTTGAGGTTGTTTACCCTCGTACACCCACTGAGAAGGTGGAGCCTGCCTTCATTGAAGAGGAGAGGCTAGCCATCGACGCACTCGCCGAAATGCTGCGGAACGTCCACGACCGGCGCAGCACTGAAGCGGAGCGCGCCCGCACGGCCAATCTTTTGAAGATCGCCGGTCGCGCTGCCCACATTGGGGGATGGGCCATTGAATTACCGGAGCGCAAGCTTTTGTGGTCGGATGAGGTGCGTGAGATTCATGAAGTACCCGATGGCGAACAGCCGACCTTGGAGGAAGCTATCCAGTTCTATCCGGAAGAATACCGTGCAGAGGTCACCCAACACGTTGAGCGGTGTATCCATGACGGTATACCTTTCCAGTTTGAGATGGAGCTGATCACCGCGAAAACACAGCGGCGCATCTGGGTCACTTCCATCGGCGAGGCCGTGCGCGACGCCTCCGGAAAAATCATCCGCCTGCAAGGCGCCGTCCAAGATATCACCGCCCGCAAAGCAATGGAAGCCTTCGCCGCGGAAAGCGAACGCCGTTTCCGCAATTTGGCTGAATCGATGCCCATGATTGTGTGGACAGCCCGGCCCGATGGCACCATCGATTATGCCAACCAGCGCCTTTTCGAAATGACCGAGGCGAACCCCGAAGAGGATCCACACACCCGCTGGCAGCAGTTCGTGCATCCGGACGACCTAGACGGTGCGCTCGAGCGTTGGCATGATTGCGTCAAAAGGGAAGTTCCCTACGACC
>PWZW01000211.1 GCA_003567255.1 Puniceicoccaceae bacterium
ACGTGAGTTGGACGCTTCGATGAACGTCATTGCGGATGCGGAGCGGGCCTTGGTGGTTGCCGGAGTCATGGGCAGTCTCGATGCGGAGGTGGATGAGCAAACCACGGACCTTGTCCTGGAATCCGCCTACTTTGACCCTGCCGCCGTTCGCGCCACCGCCCGTAAACTTGGCCTCTCCTCCGACAGCTCCTACCGCTTCGAGCGCGGGGTCGATCCGGAGGGCGTTGATTTTGCCGCCAACCGGGCACTCGATCTGATCTGTGAGGTTTCCGGCGGACACCTTGCCGGAGCCACCCTCCGTTGCGGGCGCCTCCCTGAGCTCATCTCCGAGATCGTCCTGCGGCCCGCCTTCGTTGACCAAAAACTGGGGTTCACCATTCCCCATGTGGAAATGATCAAGCTTCTCGAATCGCTCGGGCTTCAAGTCGACGAACGCCGCAGAGAAGATGGTGAGCGGGAGTGGACCGTCAGCATTCCCTCTTTCCGTCGCGACCTGGAACGCCCGATTGATCTGGTTGAGGAAATTATTCGGGTGTACGGTACAGACCACATCCCGGAAACCTCCGTGCAGGCAATCGGCACCGGTACTGCAGACGACCCTATCTACACTTTTCTGGAGCGCAGTGCTCAATTATTGGCCAGTCGCGGATTTAACGAGGCCCTCCTCTACTCACTTCGCGAAGCCGCGGAGTCCGAAACCTGGGCTGACAGCCCGGCTGCCAACCAACTCCGCCTCGCCAATCCACTGGCCAGCGACCAAAGCCACCTTCGCCCCTCACTCCTGCCCGGCCTGCTTGACGTCCTCAAGCTCAATCAGGCGCGGGCGACAGGCGGGACTCAGTTCTTCGAGCGCGGCCGGATCTTTCGCGAGGAAGACGGCAAGCTCCAAGAGTATGTCTCCATCGCGTTCGTCTGCCTGCTGGATGAGTCCACCCGCCAATGGTTGAAGCGCGAACCAGCCGACTTCTACAGCTTCCGCGCTTTGGTCGAGGAGATCCTCGGCTTTGCCAAGGTTCCAGCAAAGGAAATCAGCTTTAAACCGGTTGAGGGGGAGGCGAGCGTCTGGCAAAGCGGTCATGCCGCCACCGCCGGCACCTTCGCCCGCGGCTTTGTTGCTGAACTGGGCCTCCTCGATGCCCTCCAGATCAAGGGTTGGGACCTGGATTGCCCGGTCCTTGCCGGAAGCCTTTACCTCAGCCCCGCTCGGCTTGAGCGCGCCCGCAAAAGAAAAATACGCTTCGCCCCAATCAGCAGCTTTCCCGCCTCGGTCCGTGACCTTGGCCTGCTGGTCGATGAGTCCGTACCGGCGGAAACGGTACACGCCGACCTCACTAAAATCGCCCGCAAATGCACCGGAGCGTTTGAGCTGGAAGCCTTGGAACTTTTTGACCTCTACGAGGGCAAAGGGCTGCCGGAAGGCAAGAAAAGCCTGGCCTTCTCCATTCACTTCCGGTCCAACGAACGGACGCTCCGGGACGATGAGGTGAACCCGGCTTTTGACAAAATTCAGGAACTGGTTGCCAGCAGCACTGACTACGTCGTGCGCTCCTAAACCTGCCCGACTCCCCCGACTCATTAAAAAACTGAGCCCACGTTATGGATATCGAACACCTCGCCAAGCTTGCCCGTATCGACCTTACCGATGAGGAGAAAACCAAATTTTCCGGAGAGCTGGAAAACATCCTCAGCTATTTCGAGCGCATTAACCGGGTGGACGTTGCCGACATTGAGCCGAGCGCTCACGCTTTCTCGGTGGAGAACGTTTGGCGCAAGGGAGACCATCCAGGACCGACTCTACCCGTCGAAGCCCTCCAAAAAATGGCCCCGGCCGAACGTGAAAACCAAGTCGTTGTCCCCAAGGTAGTCGAATAAAGCCCTAGTATGAAAGCACTTCACTACCAAACCATCGCAGACCTTTCCCGTGCCCTTGAGGGAGGTGAACTCAGCGCAAGCGATTTGCTCGAGGCCGTTATCTCCCGGACCGAAGCGGTTGAGAGTCGCGTGGCCGCTTTCACCCACCGCGATGTGGAGGATGCCAGAACTCAGGCGAGGGCTTCCGATGAACGTCGGGCCAACGGTCAAGCACGCGGCCCCCTTGATGGGATTCCCATCGGCATTAAGGATTTGCTGGCGGTCAAAGATCAACCGCTGACTTGTGGTAGCAAAATGCTGGAACACTTCGTCTCACCTTACGATGCCACATGTATCCAAAAACTTAAGGCAGCCGGAGCCGTCCTCTGGGGCCGCCTGAATATGGATGAGTTTGCGATGGGCTCGTCCACCGAGCATTCCGCTTTTCAGGAAACCCGAAATCCCTGGGCACTCGACCACATCCCCGGCGGGAGTAGCGGTGGCAGCGCCGCAGCCGTCGCTGCGGGTGAGGTGATCGCCAGCTTGGGAAGTGACACCGGAGGCTCCGTCCGTCAGCCCGCCAGCTTTTGCGGTATCGTCGGGCTGAAGCCAACCTACGGCCTGATCTCCCGCTACGGACTCGTCGCCTATGCCTCCTCTCTCGATCAGGTGGGGCCCTGCGCCCACACCGTGGAAGACGTCGCCATCCTCCTTCAGAGCATCGTTGGTCAGGACCCCCTCGACTCCACCTCCCTACGCGCCCCCGAAGTGGATTACCGCGAGGCGCTCAAGCAAACCCCCGGACGGCCCCGCCGCCTCGGCGTACCCTCCGAATTTTTCGGGAAAGGACTCGATCCGGAGGTCAAGGC
>PWZW01000142.1 GCA_003567255.1 Puniceicoccaceae bacterium
AACGAAAACTTTGAGGTAAGACGCATGGTGAAAATGTTCTCCGAAAAATTGGCAGAGTCAACAGATTTTCTGAAAACGCTTGGTTTTACAAAAAATTGATCCAGGTACGTTATCCCCTGCAAAAGGTCTCTGCTATTTACAGGAGGGCGGTTGCCGCCGAGCGGCCTAGCCGAACCTACACGGAATGAGATTCAGCGGCACTCATTGCGCCGAGGCCCAGCATGGTGTGGGCACCAGCGGTGGGCGGCCTTCCAGCCTAGCCTACGCCCCCTCCCCCAAACGGCGCGCCGGATGCGGGATGATCCGCTGATTGGAGGAGCCGCAGAGTTGCAAGCGCCGGTCGGCGAGTGCTTGGACAAAGGGGCCGTCAACCAGCACGTCTATATAAGGAAGCACCGCCCGCTGCGCGCAGTCAAGGGCCTCCAGCACATAGCCCGTCCAGAGCCAAATATCCTTACCCGGACACTCCGCCTTCACCCGCCGGACCAGAGCCTGTACGGACGGGCAATTCCCCGGGTAGAGGGGGTCGCCTCCGCTCAGGGTGAGGCCACGGCGGGGGATTTGGGCGTCCTGTAAATCCGCCACTATACGGTCGGCTAATGCAGGCGTGAACGGGTGGCCGGAATTGGCATTCCAGGTCGAGGCGTTGTAACAACCGGGGCATTTGTGGACGCAGCCGGAGACAAAAAGGGTGCAGCGGGTACCGGGGCCGTTGACGACGTCGATGGGGTGATATTTTTGATAGTGCATGTCCGGTGTTTCCTGGGGATCTTCAGATGGTGAAGGGAGGTGGGTGCGGCGAACGGAGTGGTTCATTCTCGTCAATTTCGGGGTTCGTTTTTACCACGAAGGACACGAAGGGTAGGAAGGTAGGAGTCGATTCAAGGCACATCGGTTTTCCACCTATCTTTTGTTTTGGGGAGGTTGATAAGCCGTAAGCCTGTTCCGATTCCAAAAAGTTTCATGAAAGCCTCATATAATTTCGCTTCGTGCATTTCGTGCGCTTCGTGGTGATTGATTCCTTTGCTTCAGGTTTATTGAAGGTGTTTTACCCGCCGCCGCACCTCCTCCTGCTTACCGGCGTTGAAGGGCCGGGCATCCGGATTTCCGAGGTAGCCGCAAACCCGACGGGTCACCGAGACGCGGGCCGGGTCATGATTCCCACAGGAGGGGCAAACAAATCCGCTGGCGGTGCAATCGAACTCTCCGGTGAAACCACAGTCGTAGCACTCGTCGATCGGGGTGTTGGTGCCATAGTACGGCACGCGGTCATAGCTGTAGTCCCAGACATCTTCGAGGGCTTCAAGGTTGTGCTCCATGTTGGGGTATTCGCCGTAGCAGATAAAGCCGCCACTGGTGAGCGCCGGATAGGCTTTTTCGAACTCAAGCTTGGCGTAGGGCGATACCTTTTGCTGCACATCGAGATGGAAGCTGTTGGTGTAGTAACCTTTGTCGGTAACGCCCGGGACTTGTCCGAAGGTCTTGAGGTCGAGCGCGCAAAAACGGTCGCAGAGGTTTTCGCTCGGGGTACTGTAGAGGCTGAATCCGTAGCCGGTTTCCGCGCGCCAGATTTCGGTCGCGGCTTTCAGCGTCTTCACAATCGCCAGCGCTTTCGCCTGCAGGGCCGGACTGTCGTAAAGCGCGGGTTCAGGGCCGTAGAGCGCAATGATGGTTTCGTGCAAGCCAATATAACCAAGGCTGATCGAGGCCTGGCCGTTTTTAAAAATGTCCGAAATCGGATCATCCGGCCCGAGGCGCACCCCACAGGCACCCTCCATGTAGAGGATCGGAGCGACGCGGGCGCAGACGCCGTCCAAGCGCTGGATCCGTGTGTCGAGGGCCTTTTTCGCGAGGGTCAGCCGTTGCGCGAGGAGGCGAAAAAATTTGCTTTCGTCGCCCTTGGCCTCGAGGGCGATGCGCGGCAGGTTGATGCTCACAACCCCCAGGTTGTTGCGGCCTTCGTGGATGGGCTCGCCGTCCAGCGCATAGGCCCCAAGAAAGCTCCGGCAGCCCATCGGCGCCTTGAAGGAACCGGTCACTTCAACCACACGGTCGTAATTCAGAATGTCGGGGTACATACGCTTGGCGGCGCATTTCAAGGCGAGTTGCTTAATATCATAATTGGGGTCGCCGGGTCGCCGGTTGAGCCCGGTCTTGAGGGTGAAGACCAGCTTCGGGAAGACGGGGGTCTTGCCTTTCGTCCCGAGGCCGCGGATCCGGTTGCGGAGGATGGATTCCTGGATTAAGCGCGCTTCCCACGCGGTGCCGAGGCCAAAGCCGAAGGTGACGAAGGGGGTTTGCCCGTTGGCGGTGTGCAGGGTGTTGACTTCGTATTCGAGTGATTGAAACGCATTGTGGCACTCCCGCTGGGTCAGGGCGCGGGCGTAGGCTTCGGGATCTGCCACGCCCCACTGTGCGCCGTCGGTAAGGTGCTTTTCGTAGCTCAGCCGCACATAGGGGGCGAGGACCTCATCAATGCGATTGATTGTCGTGCCGCCATAAATGTGACTGGCCACCTGGGCAATGATCTGCGCGGTCACGGCCGCCGCTGTGGCAATGGAGCGCGGTTCCGCAATCTCCGCATTACCCATTTTAAAGCCTCGCTGGAGCATCCCCCGGAGGTCAACCAACATACAGTTAAACATCGGAAAAAAGGGCGCGTAATCGAGGTCGTGGTAGTGCAGCTCGCCCGCCTCATGCGCCGCCACCACGTCGGACGG
>PWZW01000093.1 GCA_003567255.1 Puniceicoccaceae bacterium
AAAGATCTGTGATCGTAAGCTTAGTAGCGGTAGTGGTCGGACTTGAACGGACCCTTGGCAGAAACGCCGATGTAGTCGGCCTGCTTGTCGCTTAACTTGGTAAGTTTGCAACCGATCTTTTCAAGGTGGAGACGGGCCACCTCCTCGTCGATGTGCTTGGGCAGGATGTAGACACCAGGGGAGTATTTCTCGAGGTTTTTCCAAAGCTCGATCTGGGCCAGTGCCTGATTCGTGAAGCTGTTGGACATCACAAACGACGGGTGGCCCGTCGCGCAACCGAGGTTGACCAAGCGACCTTTTGCCAGGAGGTAAACGCTGTTTCCAGTGGGAAACGTGTATTTATCAACCGCGCCCTGGGAGTCCGGCTTGATCTCTTCCACCTCCACACCGGGGGCATCGTTGAGCTTGTCAATTTCGATCTCGTTATCGAAGTGCCCGATGTTGCAGACGATGGCTTGGTCTTTCATCTTGGCCATGTGGTCGACCGTAATGATCCCGTAGTTTCCGGTGGTGGTGACGTAAATGTCGCCCCACCCCAAGGTGTCTTCGACGGTTAGGACGCGATAGCCTTCCATCGCCGCTTGCAGGGCGCAGATCGGATCAACCTCCGTCACAACGACCTGCGCACCCATGCCACGCAGCGCAGCGGCGCAGCCCTTGCCGACGTCACCGTAGCCACAAACGACGCCCACTTTGCCGGAGATCATCACGTCAGTGGCGCGTTTGATGCCGTCGATCAAAGATTCCCGACAGCCGTAGAGGTTGTCGAACTTTGACTTGGTAACGGAATCGTTCACATTGATTGCTGGAATGAGCAGCTTGCCCTTTTTGTGCATTTCGTAGAGCCGATGCACGCCGGTGGTGGTTTCCTCGGAAACACCCTTCCACTCCTTCACCACATTGTGCCAATGGTCGGGCTTCTTGGCGTTGATCGTTTTCAAAAGCTTTTTGATGACCTGTTCCTCCATGCTTCCGGAAGGGCTGTCGACCCAGTCGCCGCCTTCCTCGAGCTCGTAACCTTTGTGGATAAGGAGTGTGGCGTCTCCTCCATCATCGACAATCAGTTGAGGACCAGAGCCATCCGGCCAGGTGAGGGCTTGCTCCGTGCACCACCAGTATTCTTCAAGGGTCTCACCCTTCCATGCGAAAACAGGCACGCCCAAATTCTTGGCCACGTAGGCGGCCGCGTGGTCCTGTGTGGAGAAAATATTACAGGAGCACCAGCGCACATCCGCGCCCAAAGCCTGGAGTGTCTCGATCAACACCGCGGTTTGGATGGTCATGTGGAGGGAGCCCATAATGCGGACGCCCTTGAGCGGCTGGTCGGGTGCATACTTTTCCCGCGTGGCCATGAGGCCAGGCATTTCAAATTGGGCGATCTCCACCTCCTTGCGACCGAAGTCCGCGAGGTCCAGATTAGCTACTTTGTAATCTGTCTTTGTTGTGGTTTCCGTAGGTGTGGCTGTTTTTGTACTCATTTATTTTTTTAAAGTTGGCGTTTTCTAAAGCGCAGAGCGGGCTCGTGTATGCGCGTCTGCGGGGAGCACTACAGGGCTGCTGCCTTTTTAAGTTCAGCGGCTTTTTCCGTGCAGGTTTCCCACGGCAGCCCCGCCTTGCCGAAGTGCCCGTATTGGGTGGAAGCCCGGTAGATTGGACGTTTTAAGCCGAGCTGACGGATGATCTCCGCGGGCTTGAAATTAAAGACCTGAGCGACCAATTCAGCAATTTTATCGTCGTCCAGCTTACCGGTACCGAACGTATCCACCAGAATACTGGTGGGTGCCGGGTGGCCGATCGCGTAAGCGACCTGAAGCTCGCACTGCTTGGCGAGCCCGGCGGCCACCACAGACTTGGCGACCCAGCGGGTAAAGTAAGCCGCCGAACGGTCTACCTTTGAGGGATCTTTTCCGGAGAAAGCCCCTCCCCCATGCCGGGCCCAACCGCCATAAGTATCGACAATGATTTTACGCCCCGTGAGGCCGGCATCGCCCTGCGGCCCACCGATCACGAAGGAACCGGTTGGGTTGATCAAATACTCGGTGTCTTCGGTCAGCAACTCCGCTGGTAGGACTTTCTTGATCACCTCCTCGATGCAAAACTGGCGGATTTCCTGAATTGAGACGGAGGCGGCGTGTTGGGTTGAAACAACGACATTCTTGATCGCGACAGGCACGCCATCAACGTATTCCAGGGCAACTTGGCTTTTAACGTCCGGTCGCAGCCAATCGACCCGCATCTCCTTCCGCTGGCGGGCCATTTCGCGCAGAATCCGGTGAGCGTACATGATCGGCGCGGGCATCAGTTCCTCGGTTTGGTCACAGGCATAGCCAAACATGATACCTTGGTCGCCGGCACCCTGCTCAGCGGTCCCCTTCCCCTCTGCGGCAGAAGCGTCGACGCCTTGCTTAATGTCGGGCGATTGCGGGGTGATCAAGTTCGTGATAAACACCGTATCAGCGTGAAAAATGTCGTCGCTATTCACGTAGCCAATTTCGCGGATTGCAGCGCGCACGATATCTTCAAAATTCAGTTTGGCGGTAGTGGTGATCTCGCCGGCGAGTACCACGCAGTTGCTCTTTACAAGCGTTTCACAAGCCACTCGGCTCTCTGGATCCGCTTCCAAACAGGCATCAAGGATACAATCCGAAATATAATCAGCCACTTTGTCTGGGTGGCCCTCACCAACGGATTCAGAGGAAAATA
>PWZW01000261.1 GCA_003567255.1 Puniceicoccaceae bacterium
AGCTCAGGCGAATTCCGAAAAAAATCCCAAATATCGAAGGATCATTTTAAAGCTTAGCGGCGAGGTGCTGAGGAACGCCGAGGAGGGCGAACCAATCGACAGCCGCGTGCTCGCCTCAATTTGCGACGAAATCAAAGATCTCTACGACCTTGGGATCCAAATCGGGGTGGTGATCGGCGGCGGGAATATTTTCCGTGGCCTGAGCGGTGCTAGCACGAAGGGCGTTGATCGCACCACTGGTGACTACATGGGTATGTTGGCCACGGTTATTAACGGCCTCGCGATCATGGACTGCTTGGAGAAACTGGGAGTCACCGTACGCTTACAATCCGCCATTCCGATGGAGAAACTGGCGGAGCCATTCATACTTCGCCGCGCCACGCGCCACTTGGAAAAGGGACGCGTGGTCGTTTTTGTGGCGGGCACGGGAAACCCTTATTTTTCAACCGACACCACCGCCGCACTCCGCGCCAGCGAGGTGGGGGCTGATATTCTGATGAAAGCCACCAAAGTGGACGGCATTTATAATTGCGACCCAGCTAAACACTCAGACGCCGTCAAATACGATCACATCAGCTATGTTGATGCCCTCCGTGAGCGTTTGAGCATTATGGACAGCACCGCCTTTTCCCTATGTATGGATAATAAGATGCCAATCCTCGTATTCAGTATGCGCGAAAAAGGCTCTATCCAAAAGGCGGTCATGGGAGAGTCTATCGGCACGCTGGTGAACTGAGGGGCGCAGTCAGTGCCGCACCGCGCCATAGTATAATGACCACCGTCGCGCTCATCTTCACCGGGGGAACCATTGGGATGCGCCAATCCGGCGAGGACGGTTCCGTAAAACCTGATCCTGAAACTCATAAATCGCTCTCTGATATCACTCAGAAAAGTCAGCATCGAGGGGTAAAGTGCTTTGAATTCGGCCATCTGCCTGGACCGCACATGCAGGTGGAAAAGGTCTTCGAGCTGGCCGCCTTCATTCGCGAGCAGATCAAGCAGACCGATGCGGTAGTCGTCACCCACGGAACCGACACGCTCGAAGAGAGCGCTTTTTTACTCAGTTTACTCCTGCCAAGCACCCGTCCGGTGGTCCTCGTTGGGGCGATGAAGGCAAGCAATGCGAGCGATGGGGATGGAGCCGGTAACTTGAAGGATGCGCTCGAAGTGGCAGTCTCTTCAGAAAGCATAAATCGGGGAGTTTTGCTGGTGATGGCAGGCGAAATCCACGCTGCGGCAGAGGTGCATAAACACCATAGCACGAATCTCGACGCACTCCAGAGCCCTCGCTTCGGACCGCTTGGGACGATTCAAGGAACTACGATCAACTGGCGGATGCAGCCTGCACAAAGGCACGCGCTGCCGAGGGATAAGGAAATCGTCTCCCCGGCCAAAGTTGAGCTGTTGACGGCTCATCACGAAAGTGATGCCTCTCTGGTGAAAGCCTCTGTTGCCCTTGGTGTTCAAGGTTTGGTTATTCAAGGCCTCGGCGCGGGTAACCTTCCGCCGGCCATGGCGCGCGCTGTACTGGAAACTATCCAGGAAAACATTCCCGTTGTCATTTGTACCCGTTGCGGAGCCGGGGGCGCCGTACCCCTTTATGGATACGAAGGAGGCGGTGCATACCTCAAAAAACACGGTGCCCTGATTTCCCGCCACCTGAACGGCCCCAAGGCAAGAATTGCGCTGAGCCTGTTACTCACCCAAAGGACCGACCGGAAAACGCTCGAGGCGTTTTTTGAGGCCTAGGAAAGATTTAAATTCCCTTTGGATACCCATCGCGAAGGCTCAAAAAGTCTTGTATTTTAACGGTGGACAGTTAGTTCACGTATCCATGCCTGAATCATCTACCACATCCGAAGAAGTTATGGAATCCAACTCAACTATCGTCGAAACCGCAGCCGAGGTCGTGACCATCTACGGCCTGAAAATTATCGGAGCGATCATCATCTTGGTGGTCGGCTTTATTGTTGCCCGCATCATCGCCAACGTTGTCAAACGGATGGTCGGAAAGTCCGAAAAAATGGACCCGGGGGTTCAGATGATCCTGGTGAAGTTGACCCGTATCACGATTGTCGCGTTTGCCATTTACGCTTCGATCAGCGCCGTTGGGGTGGAGACCACCGGGCTGGTCGCTCTCATCGGTGCCGCTGGTTTGGCCATTGGTCTCTCGCTGCAAGGGACGCTCACCAATGTTGCGAGCGGGGTGATGATGATGATTTTTCGCCCTTTCACTATCGGGCATGTGATCAACGTGGGGGGCGATGTTTATATCATCGACGAAATCGGCCTATTTATTACCAAGGCGCATATTCCGGATGGTCCTTCCGTCATTATCCCGAACGCCAAGATTTGGGGAAACACCATCACCAATCTTTCGCTTACCTTTGAGGACCGTCGCCGGGTGAACGAAACCATCGGTATTTCTTACGCAGACGACATTGATAAAGCCATTCAAATTATCAAAGACATCATCGCGGAGGATGAGATGTTCCTTAAGGATCCAGAGCCCATGGTTGCGGTTACAAAATTAAACGATAGCTCCGTGGACCTCCTGGTTTTTGCTTGGACCAAGCGTGCTGACTGGTTCCCCACCCGCTTGGCCTTCATTAAGAAAGTGAAGCAAACCTTCGACGAAAAGGGCGTCAGTATTCCTTTCCCTCAGAGAGACGTACACCTTTTCCAACA
>PWZW01000325.1 GCA_003567255.1 Puniceicoccaceae bacterium
AAGCAGAAAAATCCAACAGCGCCCGAAGGCGTTTTTTGGACGAGGGAGACCGGATCATCCTTCGCTCTTTTGTCGGGGCAGACGCCAAAGGTGCCTACGTTTCCGGAGCCCAACTCGCCACGGAACTCGGGGTTTCCCGTCCGGCGATTTGGGGACGCTTCAAGCGCCTCGAAGGCGAGGGGTTTGCCTTTGAGGGGGTGCCTAACCGGGGCTACCGCCTCGTCCGCTGGCCACGCCAACTCCACACCGCCCTTTTGGAGGAAGAGCTCCGTGCTTTGGGTGAGACGCAGGTTCACGTTTTTTACCTTCCCGAAGTGGACAGCACCAACTCCGAAGCGGAGCGCCAACTCACTTATGGACGGTGCAGCCCACTCGCCGTTTTTTCGAGTGCGCAAACCGCAGGACGTGGCCGAATGGGACGTTCCTGGGCAAGCGCCGCGGATGAGAACGTTTACCTCTCTTTCGGGCTACGCCCCAACCTTCCCAGTGAATCCCTCCGCGGCTTGACTCTCTGGGCCGGCATCTTCCTCGCCCGCGGCCTGAGCCCTTACGTCGAATCAAAAAAGATCGAGCTCAAGTGGCCTAATGACTTAAGGATCGATGGCAAAAAATTTGGCGGTATCCTGACCGAGGCAAAGTCGGATACCGACGGGATGCGCACGCTCATCATTGGCTTGGGTCTGAACGTAAACGGAGCGACCGAAAACTTCCCGGACGAAATTCGCAACAAAGCCACGACGCTAGGTGCACACGCCGACCGCCCCCTGCTCATTAACCGCATCGCCGCGCGCGCCGCCCACTGCCTGCATCAAGCCTACCAACATACCTTGGCGCAACCACCGGAGGGCAAAGGTGGCCTCGCTTCCGCGTGGCGCGCATGGGATTGCCTAGCGGGCCAATCCATAAATATTCGCAGGTTTGATACTCAGGTCCGGGGAGTCGCGGTTGGCGTGGACGACGGGGGCGCGCTTCTGGTAGACTGCGGAAGCGACGGCATTCAGGCATTTCAAGCTGGTGAAGTCACTACCCAAGGAATTACCTAGTATACGATGAAAGCTCATGCTCACTGCGTGCTCGCGATTGATGTGGGCAATACCACCTGCCACTACGGCTTGGTGGTGGACGGACATTACAAGCTGGGTGGTGCGCTCGCCACTGCCCAACTCAACGGGTCGCAAACGCCTTTCCAAGCTCTCCTGGATCAAGCCAATGCGAAGGGGCTGCCCCGCCCAACGGGAGCTGCGTATTGTTCCGTGGTGCCCAAGGTGAACGCAACGATCGAAGGCCTGCTCGCTGCCGAGGATTTGAAAACCTTTCACTTGCGCTTCGATACCGTTCCCGGCCTCGGTATAGCTTACCCAAACCCCTCGGAAATCGGAGAAGACCGCTTGGCAAACTCACTTGCCGCTTTTTGCCGCTACGGTGCCCCGGCCATCGTGATTGATATGGGGACTGCCGTGACCTTCGACATCATCTCCAAAGCGGGCTACGAGGGCGGGATCATTGCCCCCGGCCTCGGTTTGATGACCGGCTATCTGCACGAGCAAACTGCCTTGCTTCCGGCGCTCAACCCCGCCGACTTGGTCGACCTTCCCGGCGGGATCGGTAAATCCACGGTCGAGGCGATGCGCCTCGGCTGCAGCGTCGGCTTTTCCGGTATGGTGCTGGCCCTGCTCGAACGGGTCGAAGCCGAGTTGGGCGCGCGCGGAGAGGGTAAGCCAACCGTCCTTTCGACCGGAGGGAGCGTGGCCAACCTGAGCCGTCACTGGATGCAGCGGACCCGCTTTGTCGACCACCTTACGCTGCTCGGCCTGGCAGATGCCTTTACCCACCCCGACCGCTTATAATTTTTTCAACACGACGGCCCTCCCCTGCGCTGCTTTACCCTTGTCGTAAACCAAAAGCCCCGTAACCCTCCTCTTCTTTGAATCATGGCAGATAATCCCAAAACCGGTGCCGACTTTATCAAGGAACAAAGCGAAGAGCGCTCAACCCAAGAGTCGATCCTGCGCCCCCTGTCTTTTGACGATTTTGAGGGACAGCCCAAGACCGTCGAGCGGTTGCGCGTCATGGTCGGCGCCGCCCGGAATCGCGGCGAACCACTGAACCACATCTTGCTGAGCGGCCCCCCCGGCCTCGGGAAGACTACCCTCTCCCTCCTGCTTTCTCACGAAATGGGTACGCAGGTGCGCATCACTTCGGGTCCGGTCATCGAGAAGCCGGGAGACCTGGCCGGATTGCTCACCAATCTAAACGAGGGCGATATCCTCTTTATCGATGAGATTCACCGAATCTCCAAGACGGTCGAGGAGTACCTTTACTCAGCGATGGAGGACTTCCGCATCGATATCATGCTCGATCAGGGGCCAAACGCCCGGAGCGTCCGCCTGAGCATCCCGCGCTTTACGCTGGTCGGCGCGACTACGCGGGTGGGTCTGCTCACCGCACCGTTACGAAGCCGCTTCACCCTGCAATCGCGACTTTCCTACTACGATCAACCCACCCTCCAGGGCATTATCAAGCGGACCTGTGCCATTCTGCAGGTGGACATCGAAGACGCAGGTGCCGCGGAAATCGCCCGCCGCGCTCGCGGAACCCCCCGGGTGGCTAATAATCTCGTCAACTTCGTGCGGGACTATGCCGAACAGCGAGGTACCGGTGTCATCACCCGAGATATGGCGGATGCCGCACTCGAACTTCTCGAAATCGACCTTCGCGGCTTGGACGAAATGGACAAGCAAATCCTCCGCACCATCGCCGAGCACTTCCGCGGAGGCCCGGTCGGCCTCGCAACGGTGGCGGTCGCCGTCAGCGAGGAGGCCCACACGCTTGAAGAAGTCCACGAGCCTTTCCTTATTCAAGAGGGCTACCTGCAGCGCACTGCCCAAGGGCGGGTGCTGACTTCAAGGGGCTGGGAAGTCGCCGGCCTCTCGCCCGGGAAAACCCCGGTAAGCCAGCAACCCGAGCTTTTCCCAGAGCCTTGAATTTCGCTCGCAAGGGTAGATCCATACCATCCCTTGACTTTCCCTTTTTCACTCAGAATTTCCTCACTTCATCGTTTTTCCCATGGGTCGCAACTCCGTTCACCGTCTTAAAAAAGCTCCTCGTCACAGTGACCTTGCCCAAGTGGTTTTGGTCGAAAATGAGGATCAGCTCTTTGATCGAGTCGAGGCCGCCGGAGCGGAGGCCCTCGTCCTTGTTCTCGACGGCGTGCAAGACCCGCACAACCTCGGAGCCTGTCTGCGCACCGCTGCCGGTGCGGGCGTGACCGCAGTGATTGCGCCGCGTAAGGGCGCCTGCGGGCTGACCCAAACCGCACGGGCCATCTCCTGCGGCGGGGCCGACGTCGTGCCGTTTCTCCAAGTGCGCAACCTGGCCAGCGCCATTCGCCAGTTCAAGGAAATGGGTATTCGCTTTATCGGCACCTCGGATCGCGGCGCCGAGAGCCTCTACCAAACCGACCTCACCGGTCCGCTTGGACTTGTCCTCGGGAGCGAGGGCTGGGGTTTGCGCAAACAAACGGGTGACCTCTGCGACCACCTCGTACAAATCCCCATGCTCAGCAAGGTCGAGTGCTTGAATGTCTCCGTTTCCACGGGCGTCTGCCTCTACGAGGTGGTTCGGCAACGCGGGATCATCTAATCCTCCACCCCAGGCAAGCACCCATCCCGTCCGCGAGGCCCTGCCAAAAAAAGGAACCGGAGGGACCAAGGTACGGTCTTGATAGGCGCGACGCTCCTTGACGGTTCGGTCTCAGGGCAAGGAGAGAGAATCCTTGCCTCTTTCGTCCACGCAAGGCAGCATCTCCGCTTTTATTCGAGCTACCGCTTTGCGCGCATGCAAAGCATACTTGAAAACCTTTTTTTATCCCACGAGCATCGTTTCCATGATTTCCAGCATTCTTAAGAAAATGGCCGGCCGCCATCACCGCAAGTACCTGAAGCGGTGCAACCCCATCGTCGCAAAAATCAACGCGTTCGACGAAGAGTTTAAGCTTCTGTCAGATGCCGATTTGCAGGCCAAAACTCCCGAACTCATGAAACGGGCGCAAGCGGGCGGCGAATCGCTCGACGCCCTGCTTCCGGAGGCTTTTGCGGTGGTCAAAAATGCGGCACGTCGCCTCTGCGGACAAACCCATGAGGTCTGTGGACAACAGCTTAAGTGGGAAATGGTCCACTACGATGTGCAATTGATCGGCGGGATTTCCCTCCACGATGGTAAAATTTCTGAAATGGCTACGGGGGAAGGTAAGACGCTCGTCTCAACTTGCCCTCTTTATTTAAACGCACTCGCGGGGCGAAATTGCCAACTGGTCACCGTGAATGACTACCTCGCCCGCCGCGACTCGGAGTGGATGGGTTATCTTTTCCGTTTCCTCGGCCTCACCGTCGGTTGTATCCAAAATAGCATGGATCCACAGACCCGACGAGAGATGTACGGGTGCAACATCACTTACGGCACCGCCTCTGAATTTGGTTTTGATTACCTCCGGGATAACGGCATGGCCACACGAGTCGAGGATCAGGTCCAGCGCGATCACTTCTACTGCATTATCGATGAGGTGGACTCCGTCCTGGTCGATGAGGCCAGAACGCCCCTGATCATTTCCGGCCCCATGCAGCAAGACCGCCCCCTCCCTTTCGGAGAGCTCAAGGGTTTGGTCAAACGCTTGGTCACCAAACAACACGATCTCTGTAACCGCCTCGCCAGCGAAGCCAAAACCAGCCTCGCCAATCCGGATGCCGACCATACCCGCGCTCTCGAGCAGCTTTTTCAGGTGCGTCAGGGAATGCCCAAAAACAAGCAGCTCGGCCGCCTCCTGGAAACACCCGCGCTGCGTAAGGAGTTTGAGAAGTTCGACCTCGAGATGAGCGGTGACTTTAACAAGGTCAAACGCTTCACCCTGAAGGAGGAACTCTACTTCGTCATCGACGAAAAACAACACCAAGCCGACCTGACCGAACTGGGGCGCAAATTTCTTAATCCGGACGATCCGGATGCCTTCGTTTTGCTCGACCTTCCCGAGGCCTTTGTTGAAATCGAAAAAGACGAAAGCCTCTCCGTGGAGGAAAAACAAAAGGCCAAGCAGGCGGCCGAACAGCGCTTCCAGAGCATCAGCGAAACGATTCACTGCCTGAGCCAGCTTCTCCGCGCCTATAGCATTTACGAACGGGATCAGCAGTACGTGGTCCAAGACGGAAAGGTCCAGATCGTCGACGAAAACACCGGACGTGTCATGCCCGGACGGCGCTGGTCCGACGGGCTCCACCAGGCAATTGAGGCGAAGGAGGGGGTCACTATCGAAAAGGAAACCAAGACCTACGCGACCGTAACTATTCAAAACTACTTCCGCCTCTACGACAAACTCGCCGGTATGACCGGTACGGCGGAAACCGAGGCATCCGAGTTTCATGAGATTTATGGACTCTCCGTTATGGTCATCCCGACCCATCGCCCATGTATCCGCAAGGACATACATGATGTGGTGTACAAGACCCGAAGAGAGAAATTTAACGCCGTCATTCGAGACATCAAAGAGGCCAATGGTCGAGGACAACCTGTCCTCGTCGGTACCGCTTCCGTTGAAGCATCCGAACTGCTCAGCCGCATGTTGAAGCGGGAAAACATCGTACACAGCGTGCTGAACGCTAAATTTCACGCTGAGGAGGCCTCCATCGTCGCCAACGCCGGACAAAAAAAATCCGTGACCATTGCCACCAATATGGCGGGACGCGGAACTGATATTAAGCTCGGTGAGGGTGTCGCCGACCTCGGTGGCCTGTTTGTGATTGGGACTGAGCGCCACGAGTCGCGGCGGATTGACCGGCAGCTCCGAGGACGCTGCTCACGACAGGGTGACCCCGGTATGTCCAAGTTTTTCGTCTCCCTGGAAGATGACCTGATGCGCCTCTTCGCCAACGCGGGTCCGATCTCCCGTGTTCTTGAAAAATCGATGGGGGAAGGCGATGAACTTCAGCACCCGGCCTTGAATTGGTCGATTGAAAACGCCCAGAAAAAGGTTGAGCAACAAAACTTCTCCATGCGGAAACGCCTCCTTCAATATGATGATGTGCTGAATACCCAGCGGGAGGTCATCTACGGCATTCGCAACGATGCCATCAGCTCGGATACCCCACGCAGCGTGATCATAGAAATGATCGAAGAGGAGGTCGAGGAACGCTTATTGGAAGTCAACGCCTCCGACGATGGGAGTACCGTGGAAGCACTGGAAACTTTCCTCGGCTGGCTGAATACCCATTTTCCGCTTTCCATGAAGGCGGAAACCCTCGAAGGAAAATCGCATCAGCATCGGGTCGCCCATGTCCTCGATCAAATCAAGATCGCCTACAAAACCAGGGAGGAGCTGGAGGAGCCGGACGCCCTCAAGCAGCTGGAACGCTATGTGGTGATTCGCTCAATCGACCGTCGCTGGCAGGACCACCTCACCGAAATGGAAGAACTTCGGCGCGCTGTGGGCCTCCGGGGCTATGGCCAAAAGGATCCCCTCAATGAGTATAAGAAAGAGGCCTTTACCTATTTCGAACAACTGATGGACGCGGTCCGCAGCGAAATCTGTAACTCCATTTTCCGCACCGCCACCAATGTGGAAGCCTTCCAAAATATGCTTTCCCGCCTCAGTCAAAAGGCACAGGTCACCGGACCGGGCACCGGAAATGAGGGAGTGGGTGCACTCGCCGGCGCCGCTGCCGCAGACCGCGCACGCTTGGCCGGTGTCGCCTCCGGCAGCCGCAAAGAGGTCGAACTCCCTAAAATGGAACCGATCAAGCGCGAGCTTCCTAAAATCGGCCGGAATGACCTCGTGAAAATTCGCCGGGGTGATGAAACCAAGGAGCTCAAATTCAAAAAGGCTGAGGGTATGATCGAAGCGGAGGGATGGGAACTTGTGGATCGCTAGATCCCTATTCCTTAGCCCCGCTTTTCTTCAACTTAACTTCAATCCTTCGCCTTATTGCTTGACGAGAGGCATTCTCTGTAGAATCTCAAGCTTCAGGTTCGGGCCGTGGCGCAGTCTGGTAGCGCACTTGCATGGGGTGCAAGGGGTCGCAAGTTCGAATCTTGTCGGCCCGACCATTTACTTTCCCCGCTTTGAAAACGTCTGCCTCCAAGGGTAGACGTTTTTTTGTTTGTGCTAATACGCCAAAAAGAAGGACTTTATGATACCAACCAACCTACGGCTTCAGCCCCGTCGCGAGGACCGTCTGAAAGTGTGGTGCCTCCGCTTCACGGGAAACTACAGTGATTTCAATCTTCCGAAATCCGCTGTTTTTGAGGAATTCGTAGAGCTTGTTCTCCGAAAAACCTAACCAACGATCCGCATAAAGCTCCCGAGCCTGCTCAAAATCGTGCTGAAGGAGGTCCAAGATAACTACCCGACCGCCGGAAACCAAGACCCTGCCAGCCTCCTCGACGGCCAACTGCGGGCGCTCTGCATGGTGCAACGCCTGACTCAGGAGTGCGAGGTCCATGCAACCGTCGTCCAGTGGGACCGATTCAATGTCGCCCAGTTGGTAACTCAAGTTGGTAAATCCGTTTTTCGCAGCCAACTCGCTCCCAACTTCAACCATCCGGCGGCTGTTATCGATACAAACCACACTCGCCGCACGGCGCGCCAACAGTTGAGATAACAAGCCTTCGCCCGCACCTAAATCGACCACCCGAATGCTCGGCACAAAATGAAGTAAAAAATTGCCGATCCCTTCCCATGTCCGCCCCGGACAATAATCTTTCGAAAGTCGGCCCGCAACTGAGTTGAAATACGCCGTAGCCTGCTCCTTACGCTTTTCCAAAATCCGACTTAGCTGCATCCGGTCTTCTTTCACCTGGTCACTGCGTTCAACCGCTCGGCGCGCCGCATCGGCAAGGCCACGCTGCGCTTTCGCCAGCCCTTCGTTAAGGGCATAGAACGTCTTTTTTCCCTCCCGCCGGTCAATAACCAGCTCTCCTTGGCGCAACAGTGCCAGGTGTGAGGAGATTCGAGACTGCCCCATTTCCAAAACTTCCTGAAGCTCCGCCACCGAGAGCTCCTCGACTCCTAAAAGAGAAAGGATGCGGACCCGTGTAGGGTCCGCCAAAAGTTTGAGCGTTTCCCAGGAATCTGCCATCGCTCAGCGGCCTTTCAAAAGGGTTCCGTAGATCCAAATCAACGCTGCTGGTCAACCCAGCGGGCGATGTTCTGAATGGTCCAGCTCTCCTTATTGCCACCAATTTCCGTTTCGACACGCTCTCCCTTACCTTTGCTGAGCAAGCTTTGCGCAAGCGGCGTTTTGTAAGAAAGGATGTTGTTCTCCGGATCACTGTCCCAAGCACCAAGGATTGAGTAGGTAACCGACTTTTCCGTAGAACCTTCCAGCAAGGTAACCACACAACCAACGCCGACAGATTCATCACTCGCATCTTCAAACGTCGTCACCCGAGCGCGGCCAAGGTCGACCTCAAGCTGATTTTTGCGAGCCAACAAGGTGTCTTGGTCCTGCCGCGCCATCTTGTACTCTGAATTCTCCTTCAAGTCACCGTGCTCGCGAGCAATTGCAATCGCCTCTTTGTTTTCCGGGATTTTCTTCGAAATGAGTTCTTCGTACTCTTTCTTAACTTTGTTGAAGCTCTCCTGAGAAACCACAAGGGCGTCTTCTTCGTCGTTGCTGGTCGCCTTTTCTCCAGCTACCAAACTCTGAATCGCCGGATAGCGCTTGATAAAACGTGCGAGCAGGGACTTCTTGGTCAAATCCTCAAACCCTTGGTTCAGGAGGAGCGTTTGCGCTAAGTCCCGCGCCGTCTCGAAATCAGCATCGGCTAATAAATCAGGAATCAAATCGGTGTCATCACTTAGCAAATCCGCCAATGGAATACGGCGCGTACCTGCGGTCTGTAAGGCCTCGTAGTCAATCGCGTAGAACATCGCATTCAAAATGCGAGGTGTCATCAACGGCTGAATGATCGGCGCATACTTTTTCGAGTTGCGATTTTTGATCACCCAGAAAAGCACCGGACCTTTGATGGTTTGCTCGTTCAACCAACGCTTCAAGCAGTGGCTGATGCGGCTTTCCAAATCGTGCTGAAGCATGAAATTAACGCACTCACTGGTGAACTTTCCACCTGAGTTACGCAAGAGGTCCTCCACCATCTGCTGCCATTTATCCGGATAAGTTCGAAAGATCAGATCCAGGTAGCGCTTGTGGTACTGCGCCGGGAGCTGCTCCGCGAGTTCCGAATAATCGTTCGTCGCGTCTAAAATAGAGGCTGAGGAGGGCTCCAGCGTTTCCACGTCTTCGTGCAAATCGCGGGCAAGGTTATTCCGCACCCATACTCCGTGGAGCCGGTCTGCTTGGTTCAAGGATTTTGACTGTTGGATTGCTTCCGTCAGTACCTTTAGGATTTCAGGCAACTCTTCGCGGACCATCTCAGTGTTTTCAGAGAGCGCGAAAAGCTTGTCGCCCAACAAAATCTTCTCTTTCGAGTTTCGCGTCTTATGAAACTGCTCCAGAATCTCATCTTCTGGCTTGATTGGTTCGTCCCGCAAAACGTAAGGCTCCGTCTTTTTCGCCGGCACACCGATCCGAGGCTCCTTGATCAAATGCTTCTTTGTCGCAGTCCACCATTTTTTGTATTTGATGGGACCAATCACTCGCGCAAGCGCACGCTCGATTTCAGTCGCCAACATCGATTGCTCCGGTGCTTGCGCCAACATACTGACAATCAACTCAACCGGCTGCTTTTTGATCATTTCGTTGATCACGTCAGGCTCCGTCCGCGAGCGAACGAGCAAATCGCCCTCCAGGAGAATGTCGAGCTTGTCGACGCAAAACGCCGGCGCCATCGCATGGCCCGTCTTTCCATCTTCAAAATCAATGATCAGACGATCTTGAGCCTCGTCGTAATCAACAATCTTGCCAAACCCCCAAGAGCGATGCAGGCAGTAGTTGCCCGCTTGCATGGATTCCAGTTTTTCACGGGAATGGGCAAGCAGTGGATTTTTTTCAATAAGAGCGTCAATGGCCTCTTTATTCATAATAGCTTATAGAACTTTCGAACAGCAAACAGAAGAACGTAAAGGGAACACACTAAGATGAGAAGGATTAATTTTGAGTTAATGCGTAAAGCTCCTTCGGGGTGGTCCGCAACCGTTTTAATGATAGAAGCATTCCTGCGCCTGCATTGCAAGGCTCACGAAATGCTCGACCAACTTCCCAAAACGATTGTCGGCCATGAGCGAACCCGAGCCCAGGGGCTTCTTCTTGATACTATCCGGCATGGCATGACGGTCGAACGCGCCCTACAACCGCTCCTGCGCAAACCACCCAAACCCCGTCTGCGCGCTTTACTCGCCGTCGCGGGAACCGAGCTCCTGCTTCACCCAGATCCCTCCACCACCCCAAAAATTGTTCATCACGCGGTCGACCGGGCCCGCGCCCTGGTGAGCAAAAACGAGCTCGGGTTCGTCAACGCCGTACTGCGTAAATTGCCAGAGAGTATCGCCCGGCTGAGGCGTTCGGAGGCACTCCCTCTGTCCAGCTCCCACCCCGACTGGCTCGTCGAGCACTGGACCCGACAATTTGGCCCTGAACGCACCACCGCTCTACTCGCCTGGAATCAAAAGAATGCCACCAATTACCTGCGAACCGCAAAGTCCATCGTGCCCGCCGGACTCACCCCCACTCGGTGGGATGGGTTTTATGCCCTTCCCGCAGGCCCCCCTTCGCCCGCCGTGCTAGAAGCCCTTGCCTCCGGTCTCGCCTTTATTAAAGACCCCGCAACGCGTCATGCCTGTGAAGCGCTCGACCTTACCCCGGGGTCCACTGTGCTCGACCTTTGCGCAGCCCCCGGAGGAAAAACTTTTGAAATCACTCAGGCCCTGCAAGGCCAAGGTCAGGTCATTGCCCTCGATTTCGGCAGCGACCGCCTCCACCGCCTCAAAGAAAATGTCGAAAAGATGCGTCACCCTGCACTTCGGATAGAGGTTCTGGAAATGGATCTCCTGGAACTGGATGCCGCTCGACTCGAATCCCGCGGGCTCCCCCTTGCCTTTCCAAAGGTCCTCATCGATGTCCCATGCTCAAATACCGGCGTGATTCAACGACGTCCAGATCTGCGCTGGCGACTGCACCCGGCGGATATCAGCGCATCGGCAGAAAAACAATTAAGCCTCATCCGCGCTGCCGCTCACCGAGTCGCCTTGGGAGGTACGCTCGTTTACAGTACCTGCAGTATCGAAGCACGCGAAAATGAGGAGGTCGTCGCCGCATTTCTTGACACCGTCGAGGGTCGAGGTTTCGACCTGAATTCAAGCCGTACATTCTACCCCTGGGAAACCGAGCACGATGGCGCCGGAGTTCACAAATTAACCAGAGTCAGAGAACCAGCTAAACTTTAGCCTTCATCACGCACTTGCGGCCGCTTCTCCACCGGTCGCAAGGGTTCAATTTCACGCCACTCGCCACTTTTTAAATCGCGGAATTTACGTGCCGTCACCAGCAACCTGCTTTCTACCGACCGAACCATAGTGTTATACTGATCCACCGACCTTTCAAGAGCCTTCCCCAAACCGCCAAAGTGATCCGCAAAAACCCCCACCCGTTCGTATAATTCGACACCTAGCTCACTGATCGCCTTGGCTTCCCTCGCCACCGCTTCTTGACGCCACCCGTAAGCCACCGCCTTGAGCAAGGCAATTAAGGTTGTCGGCGTCGCCAAAATGACCTGTTTGTCCACCCCGTACTCAAGTAGTTGCGGGTCCTCCTCCAAAGCCGCACTGAAAAAAGATTCTCCCGGAAGAAACAGAACCACAAATTCCGGCGCTGCCTCAAACTGCGCCCAGTACGCCTTCCCGGAAAGTTGCTTGATGTGATCGCGAATTTGCCGCGCATGCCGCTTTAAATGAACCTTCCTCTCGGACTCGTCTTGGGTTTCCAGCATGTCCAGGTAGGCAGAGAGCGGCGCCTTCGAATCAACAACAATTTTGCGATCATTCGGTAACAGGACCAGTAGATCGGGACGCTGACGCCCC
>PWZW01000230.1 GCA_003567255.1 Puniceicoccaceae bacterium
TGGAATCTCTCGCCGCACAAAGCGAAGGCCTTCTCCTCCTCACCGCTACCCCAGAACAGCTGGGACTCGAGGGGCACTTTGCACGGCTCCGACTATTGGATCCGGAAAGGTATCCCAGCTTGGAGGAATTTCGCAGAGAGCAGAGAACCTACCATGAAGTTGCCAGGCTCCTACAAATCATCGAAGCAACGGACACACTTGAGATAAAGGACAAAGCTCTGCTTCGTAATATATTTTCAGAAAAAGACGAAGGGGAGTTTGCGGCCTATCTGGGCGCACTGGAGTCGAGCGATCCGGAGCGTCTCCGCCGGGCTATTGACGAGCTGGTGGATCGTCACGGGACGGGACGGGTCATGTTTCGCAACACCCGCGAACTGCTTACCGGCTTTCCCAAACGCCTGGCCAAGCTTGCCCCACTAAAGCTTCGTGAAAGCCTGAAGGAAGCCGAGCGGAAGGCCCGCCTAGAGGCCGAATGCGAGCTTGCATCCGAGGAACACACACCTTCCGGGAAGCATCCCGAACCCCTCGATTATAAAGCTGGATCACGTATCGGGTGGCTTACCGAACTTCTCAAAAAACTAGGCGACGCGAAAGTATTGTTGATTTGCCGAACGCGCGAAAAAGTCCTTGCGATCGAAACCGCACTAAAAAGTTCAATCAATCTGAACATTGCGGTTTTTCACGAAGCGATGACCTTGGTTCAGCGAGACCGCAGCGCCGCGTGGTTTGCAGAGCCAGACGGTGCACGCATCCTCCTCTGCTCAGAGATCGGCAGCGAAGGTCGAAATTTTCAATTCGCACACCACCTTGTCCTCTTTGATCTTCCACTGGACCCAGAGCTTTTGGAACAAAGAATTGGGCGTCTCGACCGGATCGGCCAAAGCGAAACCATCCGAATACACATTCCGTTTTTGGAGGAAAGCAGCACCGAACTTTTAGCCCGCTGGCACCATGAGGGCATTGACGGTGTCGAACATTCCCTCCGTGGAGGTGGTGCATACCTGCAAACCTTCGGAAAAGCGCTTAGCGAACTGGCCGCGCGCTATCACGAAGGCACGCAAGCGACGCAAAAGGACACTCAAGACTTACTGCAACGCAGCCGCGCTTTCAAAGATGATTTGGAGGAGCAGCTGCGCTCCGGACAGAGCCGGCTTTTAGCTCGCAACTCCTTTCGCCCAGAGCAAGCGGAAACACTGGTGAGTCAAATCAATGCTGTGGACGCCGATCCCACCCTCAACGAATACCTGAACGTACTTTTTGACCATTTTGGAGTGACGGTTGAAGACATTTCCCCCGGAACGTATGCAATTTCCCCTGGGCAACTCTTTACTGAAGCCTTACCCGGGCTACCGAATGAGGGCATGACAGCCACCTGCCACCGCTCGGAAGCACTCGGAAGAGAAGACATGGCGTTCCTAACTTGGGAACACCCGATGGTACGGGGTGCGATGGAGGTCATCCTCTCATCTGAGCAAGGGAACACCGCTTTCATATCTCTCCCATCTCCCGACGGTCGACCCGGCATTTTAGTTGAAGCACTCTACGTTTTGGAATGCGTTGCCCCTCCCGCACTACACGTTGACCGTTTTTTACCTCCCACGCCCGTGCGCGTTGTCGTGGATATGGCGGGTAAAGAAGTCACCAAAAACTGGCCCCACAAGTCCTTTGACTCGGAGGGACAAGACGAAGAAACCTTTCGCTTAAAAAATGATGGCGGCTTCCTTGAGGAGCAAGTCCCCAATCTTTTGAAAAAAGCGCAAGCCATCGCAGAAGGGGAAAAGTCAGCCATTGTGACCTCGGCCATCGAACTCGCGCATCGTCACTTGGATAATGAAGCGGTCCGCCTGCGGGCTCTGCAAAAAGTGAATGAAAACGTCCGCGAAGTGGAGGTGGAAACCGCTGAAAAATACGTCAGCGAAGTCCTGCGCCACTTGGGTAAAGCACACCTTCGCCTCGACGCAATCCGCTTGGTGCTCTTGGAACCCTAATTGTCGCCCACATCATCTTCCCCGAGATTTCCTTTAAGCTTTTTGTAGAGCTTAAGCTGATCGAGTTGTTGGCGAAGGAAATTTTCGAAATGGCCAAAGCGCTGCGATACGGAAAGGGTTTCCAGCAACTTCTGTTTTATTTTGGAAGAGGAACAGAGGGCGTAGATGGAAAGATCAAGCATGGCCTCATCTCCGTCGACAGCCTCCAAAAACTCGATCACTTCACGGGGAATCTCCGCCCCAAGCCTCCGGTGCGTCTTCACGAGGTTGAGCACATTCCGCCGTCCCTCTCGCAAGTCATCGGCGGAGGCATCCTCCACAGACAAGAGCGGCGAGATTTTTGCCCGACGGTACGGAAGCTCCGCCACCACCTCATCGAAACGAACCCTGGTGAGCCCCTGAAGGATAAGGTTTGCCGTGCCATCATCATTTTTCTTACACGCCCGAACAATCCCGATACTCGCTACTTTGTGAGACGGTTCGTTCTCCGCCCCCGCTTCGATAGCCTGTTCGTCAGCGGCCGCAACCGCGAATATCCGGTCTTCCTCCAAGGCATCCCTCAACATCTCTCGATAGCGGGGTTCAAAAATGAAGAGTGGCATCATCGCCTGCGGGAAAAGTACACTTCCCTTAAGCGTAATGACGCCTACTTCTTTGGGTATTTCGATCTCTTGGAGCACGCGTTTAAAATAAAAAA
>PWZW01000314.1 GCA_003567255.1 Puniceicoccaceae bacterium
AAAAGGCGGATGCGATCCGCGAGGCGCTGGGTGTCCGAAGCGGAGAAACCCTGGCCTTACACATGTCCAATCTTCGCCCGGTCAAGCGGGCAGAAGACATCCTAAAGGCCATGCTCCAAAGTAAATACAAAGATAAATTACGCTTACTGATCCTCGCGGGTGGCTCAGTTGAGGCGTTTGAAAAACAAGTTGTTGAGCTCGGCTTGGAAGGAAATGTGCTGATCCGCAAGAATGTCGAAGAGGTGGGTGATTACATCGAAGCTTGTGATTTTGGAGTGTATGCCTCTGAGCAGGAGAGCTTTGGGCTGAGTATTTTGGAAACGCTCAGCCACGGGAAGACCGTGGTGGCCACCCGCGCGGGGGGAGTGCCGGAAGTCGTCGACGACGGGCGTACGGGTTTTCTGGTCCCGGTGGGCGACATTCAAGCCTTCGCGAAGTCTATGGATCGGTTGATTGAAGACTCCGGTTTGCGTGAACAGGCTGGAGAAGCGGCCCGTCAGGACGTGAGGGCCCGCTTCGGAGAGGCCTTGGTCCGCGACCGCTACCTCGCCTTCTATCAAAAGCTCTTGGATCAACAGGCAAGGAAAGTGGAGCTATCCTCTCAGTGCATGTAGGGCACTGCAGACCCGGAAACCGAAGGCTTCGCTTGACCTGGGTCTCCTCAGGGTAAGACCGCAAATGTGGGTATGCCAATGCCCGGTGGTTAGCGAATGAGCGACTTGAAATCCTCAAAATGCCCAGTGAACCCGCCTGGGACACCTTTATTAATAACGGCAACCGCATCGTGGGAATGCAGGCTCTCCAGGTGGGCGCAGGCGACTTGAAAGTCAGCAATCGCGGGTTCTTTATCGAGTTGCTCATAGAGCAGACGGGCGGCGTCTTCCACAAACTTGCTGTAGGCGCCGTTGAGTTCGGCAAACGCTTGCTCATCCTCTCGTTTAACCATGACCTGCGTCTCTGTTTTCAGGGCGGCGAGGCAGATTTGCTGAAGGCGCTCAATCGAGAGGTATGCACCGTCACTCACTTCGATACTCACTCTAGCCGTGCTGCGTTGGGAGTGGGGGATCCCGTACACATTGCGCTGCTCGCGCGCATGCTCCGAAAGCTCAGAGGAGCAGGGGCAAGCGGAAGAGTAGATGAAATCAAAATGTATGTACTTCCGAAACCGGTTGAGCTCGTCCATTCGACCCTCGAAGGCAACATTGTAATACTGCCAACCTTCCAAACCACTCCGCAGGCTGGGTTTTAGTATGGGGTAAGCAAAATCCATTTTTAACTGCGCACGCAGGGACTCAAGCTTATGCTTATACTCGAGCAGGACATCTTCCAAAAGGTCAGGGGTGAAGATACGATTTTGAAAGTCGTAAAACACCCGCATGATTCGAGACATGTTAATGCCCTTATGGTTTGCCTCCAAAGAGACAGACCCGGTCACCGAAGTTTCGAGGGTAAGGGTATCTCCCTTCTCTGTGATGTATTTTAACGGTAGACGAAAGTTTGAAATGCCCACCTTGAGGATGGGTACATTGGCCCCCGAAATATTTTTTGCAGCCGCATTTTGCATGTCTGGCATGGTCTCACGATAATCATCAGTTACCGCAAAATGCTCATCATATACCCGTTCAGGTGTATTTGAGGTTGGCTTCAGCTCGGGAAGCGTGGTGGATGGACTGTTTTTGTTCATGACGTGTAAATCTCAAAACGAACCTACGGTTTGGCGCTTGCATTGCAAGCGGTGGCCGTTTTTTGGCCTGCTGGTTTTTTATGCATTCTACAGATTGACCGAATTTCGCGGTACTGACGACCCCTAAAAAAGGGGTTCTTCGGCAATCCCCTTGGGATCTTTGAAAGCATATTCAGCATATGCTGTTCTAATTGTCGCAAACCGGTTACCCGACGGCGCTGCCGTCTTTGGACTGCGGCAGCCCTGCTGCCAAGCCCTTGGCGTTGTCTAAGGTTCCTTTGGCACGCAAACGCACCCCGCTCCGCGGGACAGGCGACAAATAAAAACGAAGCTGCGCTAAGCCGAGTTGCTGAACCAAGGATCGGCTGCCCGGCTTCTGGGAAGCGAGGCAGTGGTTCAGGCTTACCATTTATGGCTGAGGTGTCGCAGAAGGGACGGGACCACGGAGCTCAACCACTGGCCTGGGCGTCGCAGATTGAAGCAGGCCTTCAGCCTGCAAAGGTTTGGATAGGGCCGGGTACCCAGGGCGCTGCCTTGGGCTATGTTGATTGACGCCGTTGGCGTTATGAGCGGCTAAGGCCAAGGGCCTTATGCACCCTAGCCCAGCGCAACGCGCTGGGGCGGATGGCAAAAAGAAATTCCGCAGGCTGCAAGCCTGCCTCAACACTTTGGTGGCAAACCCTCTGCCTTAAAACGACGCTACAACTTACACGATAATTGCTGAAGATTCATCAAACGGTCGTCCTCATGGATAAACCTTGAGGAGGGGGGAGAAGGTTTCGTCCCGAGATGGCTGGCCTCCGCATTTTCCCGAGCTCCTTCGATATTTACGGATCGCCCGCCAAAGCACATGATTCTCGAGGTAGGATAATTTCCGGAAGCGATAAAAAACCTTTGCCGGAAGAGCTCCGCCTGCTAGGCAAGAGGATGTGAAGAGTACTTTTCATATCTTGGGCTCAAGCAGCGCCGGAAATTGTGGTCTGTTAATAACGGAGC
>PWZW01000319.1 GCA_003567255.1 Puniceicoccaceae bacterium
GAAGCGTAGCGTTCACTGATTGGAGGAGATAGGTCAACGTGGGCTTGAGTGCTATTGTGGCAGCCGACACGTAGTTCTCTCGAATCCAACGACCTTGGCCCATGCTGCTCAGTCGTTGGTACTATTACCGCAAAATTCGGTTGGATTTCTTCTAAGGCATACGTAATTAGGTAGTTATAGCAGTGGTTTTCGTGGTGCTAAAGTATATGATTAACTGATTCGTCTCTCTCAGAGGCTCACTCGACGTGTTTTTTCCCGTTTTATTAGCCTTTTTAGCTTGTGATGATCCTTAAAATGATTAAGTATATGTTTATATCTCTTATTAAAACATATACTTAATCAAATAAAGGAAAAGCACCATGAGTCGAGAATCAGATGCACGGATGGAGAAGGCGCGTAAGGCGTTTCGCAGAAAGAAGGTCCTGACGTTGGAGGAAGTGGCCGACTTAATTGACAGCAGTATTCATACCGCCCGCAGACGTTTGAAAGAATGGGGCGCGTTGAACAGTTATAATCAGAACGGACGATACTACACTCTGCCGGAGGCGCCCGAGTTTGATTCCAACGGGCTCTGGCAGTACCATGGCGTGTTCTTCTCACAACACGGCAATCTGAAACAGACGGTGGTCGAACTGGTGCGTCGTTCACCTGCGGGCCTTGACGCGGGTGAGTTTGGTTCGCTGCTGGGACTTGATCCCCGTTCGTTCCTTTCCGCGTTTGCCAAGCATCCCGACTTGAAGCGGGAGAAGTCTCGGGGCCATTTCGTTTATTACGCTTCGGACCATGCCGTTTTCGACAAACAGCGTCAATGCCGCGGGGCATTGCATGCGACGGGCCGACATCCCACTCCGGCCGAAGCGGTCGCGATTCTGGTGGAGAAAATCAAGCATCCGACTCTGAGCCATGATGCGCTCTCGCGGCGGCTGAAGAAACAGAACGTGTCCGTCGAGCCCGAGACAATTGAAAACCTGTTTCTGCGTCACGGTCTGACAGAAAAAAAAACGCCACATTCGGTCTGATTCGCTGTCTGTCGGATTATGTGGAACTCCTGCTCAACGGGGTGTCGGTCTCCAGGATGTTCTCCACGCCGCCGGTGGTGGATTTCCGGCCGCGGGCGACGCATTGCTCCGGCTGTGGATGCGAACTCCACGTCCAAAAAACACGGGTCAGAACGCTCGGCACGCTGCATATCGGTCGGTTTCAGGCCAGGGAATGGTTCCTCGTTTGCCCTTCGTGCGCCCGGACGCATCGCTCCGAAGAACTCCGTGCGCTGGTGCCCCCGGGAGCCAACTTCGGGTACGACGTGATGGTCCATGCGGGCAAGGCTTTCTTTTTGCGCCATCGCAACGAGGAGGAGGTGGTCGCCGAGTTGGCGGCAAAGAATGTTCGGATCAGTCCAAGGGAGGCCTCGTTGCTGGGAATGAAATTCATTACATACCTGGCCATGGCGCATCGGCGGCGCGCCCCCGGCATCTTGGCCGATATGCGGACCCGCGGCGGATATATCTGCCATCTGGACGCCACCTGCGAAGGCGGGAACCCCCTGTTGATGAGTTCCATCGATTCACTTTCGAACATCGTGCTTGGCAATGTAAAGCTGCCCGCTGAAAACCAGGCGCATATCGTCCCGTTCTTGAGGCGAATCAAGCGGACCTACGGCACTCCGCTTGCGCTGGTTCACGATATGGGCAAGGGGATCCTCTCCGCGGTGGCCAAGGTGTTTCCCGATGTGCCTGACTTCATCTGCCACTTTCACTTTCTCCGCGACATCGGCAAGGACTTTCTGGGTAAGGAATACGATATCATTCGCAAACGACTCAGTGCGCAGGGTATAGGTGCAAAGCTGCGTTATCGCGCCAAACAACTCAAAGCGGAGATGGACAAGCATCCCGGGTTGGTCAAGGCACTTGAAACCGCCATCGGGGAGGAGTCCCTCCCGGAGGAGGCGCGCCGGTTCCTGCCTGTCGTGAACACCTACGCACTGATCCAGTGGGTGCTGCAGGCAAAATCCGAGGGCCGTGGATACGGGTTTCCTTTCGATCATCCTCATCTGGCGCTGGCCAAGAGAATCCGTCAGGTGAATGTGCATCTCGAGAACATCAAGGATATCCAACTGCGAGGTAAGTGGAAGGATAACAGCCCCTATTGCAAGCTGCATGTGGACCTGAAGAAAATTAGGATGGACCGCACGCTCTGGAAAGCCGTCGAGGCCATCGAAGAGAAGATCGTCGTCTTTGAGAAGTTGCGCGAGGCCATGCGCATCGCCCCGAAGTCCGGAGGCAACGGCCTCAATGACGAGGGCAAGAAGGGAAACATCCACACCATCGAAAAGCGTGTGGAGAAGTTCCGTGCATGGATGACCTGCCGAGACGACTATCCGCAAAATCCCGCCGCGCAAAAAATGATCAAACAGATCGACACATACTGGGTAAAGCTCTTTGCCGACCCCATCACGGTCCGGACACCATCAGGCGACATTCGCATCCAGCCTCAGCGCACCAACAATATCCTCGAACAGTTCTTCCGCAGCCTCAAGCGCGCCAACCGTCGCAGAACCGGAAACGCATCCTCACGCCGCATGCTTCAAACCATCCTCGCCGAAACCCCGCTGGTGAGAAACCTGGAGAACCCGGCCTACATGAAAATCCTGCTCAAAGGAGAACGTTCCCTCGAATCC
>PWZW01000284.1 GCA_003567255.1 Puniceicoccaceae bacterium
ATTTTTAAGTCTTATGGAAATAAGCAAGGGCGTCTTTTCCCGGGGAAACGCATCTTTCCTTCAAAGATACGGCCATAAGCTGCGTACGAAAGGAAGCGACTGGGTTAATATTCTGGAGCTAGCCAACAAAGAGGAGGCCATCAAGTGGTTGGCTTCGGCAGACTCAGCCAGCCAACCTTACGTCGGAAAAGTTGCGACTGAGGTAGGATCGGAACCTCAGTGGTTAAGACTCCGGCGTATGGGACCAGATCCGGCGACGAATCCAAACTTAGCTTGGATTGAGCTCGAGGATGTCAGCGAACCATACGCCTTGCTTGAACGTACCCGCATGGAAGGCCAGCATTTCCATGCCTTAATTGAACGCTCAGCTGAGGGCATCTCCCTTTTTGATCTCAACGCGAAAATCCTTTACGAATGCCCCTCAAATAAGCGCATTCACGGCTACGAGCATTGGGAGCTCGAAGGGAAATATCTCTTTGATTTCTGCCATGAAGACGATATCCCAAGGGTTTTACCGCGTTTTGAAAGTTTGGCTAAGGCACCGGGCGTGGTAGAAACCGAAGTAGTGAGGTTTAAACATCGGAACGGTCACTGGATTTACCTGGAGGGAACAGTGATCAATGCTACAGATGACCCCCGGGTCGGTGCCTTGGTAAACAATTTTCGCGATGTCACCGCGCGCTTGGATGCCGAGCGGGAAATTCGGCGCTCGAAGCACGCGGCAGAGGAGGCGCAGCGCCTACAGCAGCACTTCCTCGCAAATCTCTCTCATGAATTTAAGACTCCGCTGACCTTAATCCGCGGCCCCTTATTGGATTTGGCGGAAGGGCGTACGGATCCGGCAGCCATGCCAGCAACACTCTGCCGTGTCCTCAAAAATGTGGACCGCTTAAATGGACTCATCACCGAGTTGGTTGATTTATCCCGACTGGACGCTGGAACCTTCGGTCTTAAGGTCACTCAGCATGACTTGGTGGCTTTAGCCCGGCAGGAGCTCGATAACTTCTCATCGGCTGCCGAGAGTAAGGGCCTCCAGCTAAACCTCGATAGCCCCTCCTCATGTATGGTTTTTTTTGACCTTACCAAAATGGAAAAGGTCTTGGGCAATCTACTCTCTAATGCCTTACGCTATTCACCGGAAAAAGGGGTCGTCACCGTCCGCATCCACCTGCAAGCGAATGCCGAGGACGGCTTGGTTCGCGTCGATGTGCAGGATCAGGGACCGGGGATGGATGAAGCCACCCAAACTCGGGTTTTTGACCGTTTCTACCAAGCGGATACAACGCTCACTCGCACACACGAAGGCATGGGGATCGGTTTAGCGCTGGCCAAGGAGATGGTAGAGATGCACGGTGGCCAGATTGGGGTGGACAGTCAAATAAACCAAGGAAGCACGTTTTGGTTTACACTGCCTTTGGGATGCGTGCACTTCGACCCGGACGACATCGATACCGGGGCAGCGCGGGAACCGCGTCCACATACCATAGGTAGTCACGCCGCACCCGCCCAATTCGTCAGTCCCGTCGAAAAAGCGGCGCATCGTCCCCGACTGCTTCTGGTCGAGGACAATGAGGATATGCGCACTTACCTACGATTAAACCTCGATCCTTACTACACAGTGACTGAGGCGATCAACGGCGAGCAAATACTGAAGGTGGTCGAAAAAGTTCGTCCAGAACTGATTCTTTCGGACGTGATGATGCCTCACGTCGATGGTCTGGAGCTTTGCCGTGAGTTAAAGGCGTCGGCAAATTACCGTTCCATCCCCATTCTTTTGCTTTCCGCCAAAGGTTCCGCTGATCACCGGGTTGAAGGACTGCGCGCTGGTGCTGATGACTACATGGCAAAGCCTTTTTCAGTCGCAGAGCTTTTGCAACGTCTCTACTCACGTGTGCCTTGGGGGAGCGATACTGAGTGTGAAGCGCGCGGATGGAAAGCGAGGCTCGAGTCGATCATTGATACAGAACTTTCTTCTGTTGAATTTGATGTTGCCCGCCTGGCTTTGCTTTGTGGATACAGCCAGCGACAACTCCTTCGCCGCATCACGCAATCGTACGGCATGAAACCTTCCGAGTTTATTTTAAAGCGACGCTTAGAACGGGCACACGCCATTGTCGTAAAGGATGATGCGCAGACCGTCGCAGAAATCGCGCATGCCGTTGGTTTGTCACCCGGCTATTTTTCCCGACGTTATCGAAGTATTTATGGGGTCGACTCGCTCCGCAAACCTACGGGTTGACTTGGGTTTTTAAAACTCCCGGGGTAAGCCAGGCTTTGAAAGGTGCAACAGAAAGAGATAGCTACCAGATGGCACGAGGGTGTTGATGACGAAGGGGTGAGGCATCGGATAGTCATGTTCGTAAGGAACCCCTCCCCTACTCTTCGGTGAGGAGGGAAAATCTCAGCCGCAAAAAGCGCCGGACATGTTCACCCAGAGCGTCACTATCCCGGAAATGCTGAACCGTGTCCGTCTCTTCGAGCAGGATCACATCACTTTCGCTCCAGGTTTCCAGATCATCGGAAATTTCCGCTGTAATCGTAACGTTTTCCGCGGCTGGATCCCGCACCACTCGAACCGCGAGGTACTCAGAAGCACCATCCGTCCAGGCTGCAAAATCCGGGAGATCCGCCGCATCCGCCCGAACGGTCGGGTCCAGTCCAAGGGCGTATTTTA
>PWZW01000295.1 GCA_003567255.1 Puniceicoccaceae bacterium
ATCACCCACGGGCCTACCGAATGGTTGGATGGGAAGCACACGGTTTTTGGTCGGGTCACCGAAGGTATGGACGTGGTAAACCGTATTCAGGCGGGAGACACGATTGAGCAAATCGAAATACTAAATAGCCCGGATGCTTTGTTTGAGGCCCAGGCGGCCCGAATTTCACAATGGCGAGCTTTCATGAATTGATTTTCGTTCCGATCAAGGGTACGCACACAGTTGAGTGCGCAGAGTCGTCAGTATTCCTTATTTGAGCCCTGCTTGTTTATGAAGATCAACGAGATGCCTGCAAACGAGATTAAGTTTTACGATCCCGCGAGTGGTGAAATTAAGATCGAGGAAGTCTACGGTGAGCCATTTCTGCGCTGGGCATACGAGACTAATTTGGGTCAATTGACCGTTTCCGCGGTGGTGAAACGTGCCCTCTTTTCCCAGTGGTACGGTTGGCGAATGGATCGACCGGCGAGCGCTTCGCGCATCTTGCCTTTCATTGAGGACTACCAGCTGGATGCTTCTGAGTTTCTTGAATCGCCGACCGATTTTAAGACGTTTAATGCTTTTTTCTCTCGGCGTTTGAGGCCGGATGCGCGTCTTATCGACGCCGACCCCAAGGCACTGGTCTATCCCGCGGATGGACGTCACCTCGCTTTTGCTGATGTTGATCGCGCAGATGCTTTTTATGTTAAAGGCCAGCGATTCTCTCTGCACAAGTTTGTCGGAGATCCTGCGCTGGCGGAAAAATTTTCGGGCGGCAGTCTGTTAATTTCCCGACTCTGTCCGGTGGATTATCACCGCTTCCACTTTCCTTTTCACGGAAGGCCTTCGCCAGCCCAGTGCTTGCCAGGAAGTTTGCGCTCCGTGAGTCCAATTGCCCTGCGTCGTCGGCTCTCCATCCTTTGGGAGAATCGCCGCGTACGCACTTCGCTAGAAACGGATGCGCTTGGAGAAGTCTTGATGTTTGAGATTGGGGCGACGTGTGTGGGTAGGGTTCATCAGACTTTTGAACCCCAAGTTTCGGTCGCCAAGGGTGCCCCAAAGGGATATTTTGAGTTTGGTGGTTCTTGCGTTGCCCTCTTGTTCCAGCCGAAGGCCATCACGCTGGATTCGATGCTGTTAAAAAACTCCGCGCGTTCCATGGAAACTTATGGTAAAATGGGTCAGGTGTTTGCCCAGATAGCTGAGTGAGCTATCTCTGCCCATGGGATTCGATCAAGCTCCAAGGTTTTATGGTTTCCCCTTTTTGAGTAACTTTATTTAGGCAACTGACGCTTATGGCGAAATTTCAACATTGGATTGCGGCAATGCGTCCAAAGACCCTTCCCGCCGCAGTGGTGCCCGTTTGGGCTGCGTCAGGCCTCGCCGCCGCCTTTGATGCGCTTGCTTTAATCCCAGCTTTGTTGTGTCTGGCTTTCGCCCTCCTTATGCAAGTCGGGACCAACTTTGCCAACGATTACCTCGACTTCGAGCGAGGGACCGATGGGTTAGACCGAATGGGACCGCAGCGTGCAGTTGCCTCTGGGTGGATATCTGTACAGGCAATGCGTTTCGCCACCGTTGGCGTGCTGGGGCTGGGCTTTGTGGTCGGCCTCAGCCTTCTGTATTTTGGTTCGTGGTGGTTGCTCCTTGTCGGCCTGAGTAGCATTGCCTGCGCATACCTCTACACTGGGGGACCCAGGCCTCTCGCATACAATGGCTTGGGTGATTGCTTTGTTGTCCTGTTTTTTGGGTTTATCGCGGTGGGTGCTACCTTCTATGTACAAACGGGTATGTTCAATTTGGATGCCCTTCTGCTGGGATTGGCCTTGGGGTTGGTGATAAATAATCTGCTGCTGGTAAACAACTATCGCGATGTCGAGGGGGACCGCCTTTCCCACAAACGCACCCTAGTGGTACTTTTCGGGCGGTCGTATGCGCGGTTTCAATACCTCTTCTGCTTATTGGTTCCGGCGGTAGCCGTGTGTGCCCTCAGCGCGAGGCTAGGGTATCCGTGGTTGCTGTTGGCGATTTTGCCGCTCTTTGGAGGACTCGCCTTAGTGCGCTTGCTCGTCGCCGCAGAGGATGCCGCCGCGTTTGGTAAGGTGCTGGCCGGTTCTGCCGGTGTGGTGGTCGTTTTTGGTGGCACCTTGGGTGGGCTCCTGTTCCTCGCTTGAAGTTCCAAGATTCCGGCGAGGTTCAGAGAGCTTTATTGGCAACTTTCTTTAGTCAGGGGCAGTTTTTCTCGGTTTAGCATTTAAACTGCTTTTCTGTTGTTGTCCGGGTGTGAACCGTTATCGATGAGGGCGCTCGGGGAGGTTCCCGGACTAATTTGTGGCAGGAATGAAAATTGATAATTCAAAGATTCGGCATGCACTATGGAGCTCAACTTCTGGAGGTTACGTCCTCCTCGCGGAGGATTGGCAGGATGATGCCAACGCACCTCCGCTTTTTTTAGGACCTTCCCAGCGGCCTTTTTCCTCTCTCGAGCGAGCAACTCCGGAGGAATTCGGGCGCCTGAGCCGTTATTACAAAAAAGGTAGTTTCTGGTATTTCTTGTTGCGCCCCGAACGCTATCCACAGGTTGATTTTACTCAAGAGAAGGTCTATCTCGCCGGGGATTTCAACGGATGGGAGGAGGCAATCGGTCAGAGGCCTTGGGAGCTGCGACCAGTCAAGGTCGGAG
>PWZW01000287.1 GCA_003567255.1 Puniceicoccaceae bacterium
GGGGGCGTTACTCGCGAATTGGAATGATGATGACCTGTCCGGCCTGCAGGGCGCGGGGATCGGCGATGCGGTTTGCATTTTGAATATCCCGTACGGTGGCTCCATGCTCGCGCGCAATCTTGCTTAAACTATCTCCACGGCGGACCGTGTACTCGACTCCGGTGCTGGGGTAGTCATCGGAAAAGCGGTGGGGTGTGGAGATATTTGGAGTTTGGTTTATGGCATCGGCCATGCCTTGAATTGCCCTTTGTGTCTCGCGCCCCAGCGAGTCAACCTGGCGGGTCACCTCGGCGATGATTTCCTTTTTCTGGGCCTCATCCGCTTGGCGAAATTCCCGACGGAGAGTTTCCATACGGGATTCGAGGGTGCGCAGAATGTCGGCCCGGGTCTGCTGGGATTGGTCGTTGGACTGGGCCGCGGTGACTTGGCGGCGTAGCTGGGCGTTTTCACGGCGCAGCTCCTCAACTTCGATTTGCAGGACGCCGACACGCTGAGCCAGGAGACGAACATCCTCAGTCAAATTTGCGAGTGCGCTGCGGAGATTATCTTGCTGGGCTTGGAGCCCGCTAAAGATGCTTCCGGACACAAAAATAAGTGGAAGCAACAGGGAATGCCGAAAGTTCATGCCTAAGGCAAGTGCTTGAAGCTGAGGATGTCAAAACCAGAGTGCCTTGGTGGGATGGTATTTTTGCTTAGTCAGATGCTTGCCCTTTCCCCGCTTGCCCTTGAAGATGCGAGCGCAATGTTGAAAACCCCCTTAGCTCATTGGACTCATGATTTGAGTCCTTTCCTGATTCGTTTTCCAGAAAATCCTCTTGGTCTGGAGGGTATTCGGTACTACGGCCTTTCTTACTTGGTGGCTTTTGTGCTGGCCTGGGTTTTCTTTAGCTTCGCCCGCAGCAAAGGGCGATCTCCATTAAACAGTGAAGCGGCGACGAGCTTACTCACCTATTTGGTCATTGGTGTCATCGTGGGCGGCAGGGTCGGTTATGTGCTCTTGTACGATACCACAGCATGGCTTGGTGATCCGCTTTTGATTTTCAAAGTGTGGGAAGGCGGGATGGCCAGTCATGGAGGATTTGTGGGCGTTGGGCTGGCCATGTATTTCTTTGCCCGATCCCAAAAGCTGAGACCCCTCGAGGTTTCGGATCTGGTAACGGTGGTAGCTCCGCTAGGGCTTTTCTTCGGAAGATTGGCCAACTTCATCAATGGTGAGTTATGGGGGCGGGTGACGGACGTTAGTTGGGGGGTGATCTTTCCGAAGGCGACACCGTTTTATGATAGCGCGAGCGGACTCCTGGTAAATCTTCCGAGACATCCTTCACAACTTTATCAAGCGGGCTTGGAGGGGTTGTTGCTTTTTGCTTACCTCCAATTTCGCTTCTGGAAGCACCGGCCAACGACCGGAAAGTTAACCGCTGAATTTTTGATTGGTTACGGGCTTTTGCGCATTATTGGCGAAGTCTTCCGCGAGCCGGATGCGCCGCTCATTCTCGAAATCAGTCGGGGTATGTTCTATTCTCTTTTTGTGGTGCTTGTAGGGGTTTGCCTGCGACGCTATGTGCTCCAGCGCGAAAAGTACGTACAAGATTAAGGATGGTGATCTCCTGCTGTGTGGCGCTTGCATCTTCTGAGAATCGAGGGCACGGTAAGCGATTCAGGGAGGTTCAGCAAAATTACAAAGTCAGTTAACCATATGAGTACAGATGTAGCTATTGTCGGATCGGGGCATAACGGATTGATCACGGCGGCTTACCTGGCAAAAGCCGGGCACAGGGTGGAGGTCTTTGAGCGACGCCCGGTCGTTGGAGGGGCCGTTTGCACGCAGAGCGACCTAATTCCGGGATACAAAATCGACGTTGGCAGCTCTGCGCACGTAATGATTCACCAAACGCCCGTATTGAAGGAGCTTGAGTTGGATCGTTTTGGGCTCGAATACATTGAGATGGACCCATGGGCCTGCTACCCGCTCCCGGACGGGTCGGGGAGGGCCATCTTTTTTTATAAGGACATAGAAAAAACCTGCCAGAGCATTGCCGAAATAGCTCCGCAGGATGCCGTGCAGTACCGGAAATTTTGCGAAGCCTGGGGAGATTTGAACGAAGGCGTTTTTCAGGCCTTTCTGCGCGCTCCCACGCCAGCCAATTTAGTGCGGGGGATGTTGGGTCGCTCGCTCAAAGGTAGTAATCGGACGAATATGGTACGCCAACTCATGGCACCCTATGGACAAGTCGTCTGTGAGTGGTTTCAAAACGAGGCCCTGCGCACGGCGATGATTTGGCTTGCGGCGCAATCCGGACCGCCGCCCTCGGAGCCGGGGAGCGGTGACTTCGCGGGGTGGCACTCGATGTATCACCGCAGCGGCATGAAGCGGGCCAAGGGTGGCAGCGGTGCGCTTACGCAGGCGCTGAAAGCGCGCATCCTCGCCGATGGTGGGGTTGTTCATGAAAATGCTCCCGTGCGCCACATTCGTACCTCCGGAAGTGGTCGGGTGCGTGGTGTGGAGACGGAAGATGGCACCTTTTATCCCTCAAAAGCGGTGGTCGCCGCCTGCCACATCAAAACCACGGTGGAAACGCTCCTTTCCGATGCCAGCGATTTTCCGGATAACCTGCGCCTGCGCACCTCGCAACTGCGCATTGGCAATGGTTTTGGTATGA
>PWZW01000225.1 GCA_003567255.1 Puniceicoccaceae bacterium
CCTTTGACTAAAACATTGAAGAGCCAGTGCATGCCGTAGCTTAGGTAGACATAGGCATCTCCGGCTTGGTGCTCGGCGACAAATTGTCGAGCCCCGCGACGCATGAACGTGTGGCAAGCCGCGTCCCCAATCGCGCGGTAGGCCTCGGTCTCGACGATGCGGCCGACACATGCGCCCCAGCGGAAGTGACCACCGATCAATTTACGGGCGCAGATCACGGGATCGTTTTCGAAGAAGGCGGCGTTCAAGACAGGGAGGTGAATTCGTTTGAGGGCAAAGTTTCGTTTAAATAAGTAGAATCACCCATCACGGGATGTCCAATGGTTTAGCAAATTTGAGGGGGGCATCGGACATGCGGTCGGGGCGGCAGGATTGGCCATCCTGTGGATGGGTCCTAGCGGACTCGCCCTTTGGGCGCCCCATCTGCGCTTCGCTTCGTCAAACCTGCTGCGCAGGTTCTCATCCTGCCCTATCGTTTAAAGCAGAACTAAAATGGTCGGGGCGGCAGGATTCGAACCTGCGACCCTCTGGTCCCAAACCAGATGCGCTACCAGGCTGCGCTACGCCCCGAACAAATCGCCAAAGCATAGGAACGGAACTGACCTGTCAACAACGCAGAAAAAGATTTCTTCATTTTCTTAGCGGTTTACCCTTTGTTTCTGCTTTAGAGACGGTAATCTGGCTAAATCATTATGAGCGATCAGACTATCAGTCCATGGGGCGAGCACGCCATTTCCACGAGCAAAACTTTGGTTTTTGAGATTGGACCGACGCGGCTGCATGTTTTTCGTCGTGGCGGGGATCTTTTGGTGGTGGAAAAGCGTGATGAACAGGCTCGTCCAGTTCCGGCGCAGCCGAAACTGGACGAGCAAGCTTTTTGGGAAACCGGGTATCGGCGCTACGCATTTGATGAGCCGGTCGATCAAATTCATCTTCGCCCGAGACCGCCGTCCCGACCAGTGGTGGTGCGTCCGCGGGAGCCTTTAAGCATTGCACCCGGGGCGCAAACGACCTTTTACACCGCGTTTCCGCTGGACATACAGCTGTCGACAAAGGTGAACCAGGTACCCGTAGTGCTCGAACGGACGCCTTCGGTGGTGCTTTCAGACACTTGGTTTGGGGACACCACACAAGGGCACCTTGCCTATGCTATTCGGTCCCGCGCACGACGGGATCGGGTAGGCTATGAAACCGTGGATCATAGCCGCGGCGTCGTCTCCCTGAAGATCACCAACGCCTCCGATATACCCTTGCGGTGTGAGAAGGTATCTTTGCACCTTTCGCATTGCGCGTTGTATGCGGAAGCAGGGCACATCTGGGCCTCCACAATTATGGTGCGTTACCGTGGCTTGAATGAGCTGAGTGCGTTGGAGTATGCTGCGGAGGCTCCCCAATATTTGAAAGCGTCCGAGATGGTGGCAGAAGCGGAGGAGAGTCCACCGATGGGCCTGATTCGTCGCACTTTCGGGCGTATGAACCCTGCCTTGAGCGGAATACTGTGACGGCTATGGACTGGTTGGATACATTATTAATCCCTTTTGACTACGCGATTGTGAAAGCGGCTGTGATCTTTGTTGTTGGGTCGCTGGTGTGTTTCTTTTTGGCGCGGGCGGCGGGGAGATCCGTTGCCCGGCATGGGTCCGCGCACCTCGCGCTGTTGGCGCGCAAGGGCGTCTTTTACATCGGTCTTGCTATTGTGACCGCTTCCACGCTGATGGCCCTGGAGGTTCAGTTGGCTGCGGCTTTGGGAGCTGCGGGCATCCTTTCCATCGCCATTGGGTTTGCCGCACAGACCAGCTTGTCCAACCTGATCAGCGGCTGGTTCCTGCTTGGTGAGCGTCCCTTTCAAGTGGGAGATTTGATTTTGGTAGGCGCTACCCGGGGGACGGTGCTCTCGATTGACCTTTTGTCGGTAAAACTCAGAACGCCGGACAATTTATTCGTCCGTCTGCCCAACGAATCCATTATCAAGAGTGAGCTGACCAACATCTCACGCTTTCCGATTCGTCGCGTGGACATAAATATTGGCGTGGCCTACCGGGAAAATCCGGAGCGGGTGATGAGCATCCTGCGGGAAATTGCCGATCAAAATCCCCATTCGATGGATGAACCGGAACCGTTGGTTTTGTTTAAAGACTTTGGTGCTTCCTCGCTCGATTTTCTCTTTGGGGTATGGACGGAAAAAACCGGGTTTTTGAAGCTGAAGAACAGCATTATGCTGGACATCAAGGCGCGCTTTGATGCCGAGGGCATCGAAATCGCCTTCCCGCACATGACGATCTACGCAGGGTCGGAAACGGAACCTTTCCCCATTTCGGTCAACCGAAAGGGCGCAGCGCAGGCCTCTGCGCCCAGTTTGGCGGATCCTACCGCGATGGAAAATTCTGCGGGAGCTGCTGACAAGGGAGCTGCTGACAAAGCCTAAGGCTATGGCTGGTGTGCGGACATACCTTTCAAGCGAGAGTCAGCTAGGGGCAACGGAGCTGGTGCTTGATGAGCGGGAGAGCCACCATTTGCAGCGCGTTTTGCGGCTCCAACAGGGTGCTGTGGTGACTGCGTTTGACGGGCGGGGACGGGTTTGGGAGTGCGTCGTTGCGGGAGCTACCGGAAAACGGCTTGCCTTGGATATTCAAAAAACGGAAGTGCATACAAAA
>PWZW01000088.1 GCA_003567255.1 Puniceicoccaceae bacterium
AAATACTTCAAATAGGCGTAGTACAGAGGACGGAACCACCGTGCTGGTTGGGTGAACTCCAACACGAAAAGGCGGCCACCCGGCTTGAGCACGCGGAGCATCTCCCGCATGCCCCGGGCCCTGTCTTCGAAGTTACGCACCCCAAAGGCAATCGTCAGGACGTCGATTGCAGCGTCTGGAAGATCCAGCGCCATACAATCTCCAAATCCAAAGGTGAGTTTTGCATATGCGGGGCATTTCCCTTTTTTGATCTCTGCTTCATCCAGCATCGGCTGGCAAAAATCGAGCCCCGTTAATTCCACGTCGGTGGGTAATTTATCCGCCAGCGCAAAGAGGACGTCTCCACTCCCGGTGGCGAGGTCAACCACGCGGCGGGGCTCCACTGCGCGTACTTTCCTAACCAGTACCCTCCGCCAATAGTAATCCACGCCGCCACTCAAAAAGTGGTTCGCAAAATCGTAGCGCCCGGCGATCCCGGAAAACATTTGACTGACAGCTTTTCCCTCGGGCATGACGATTCGCTAGGAGGCGTCCTCCGGAGTGGTTGAGGTATCTGATGATCGGATACTTTTTACGACCCACTTGGACAATTCTTTGTCCGCATTCTCGACCGCCGCTTTCCCAATCTTGAATTCCTTTTGTCCAGAGTTGCGTTCGATAATGTTAAGGCCGTGTTCGAAATCCTTAAAACGTTCCTCGCAGATCGACTGGATGGTGCGGTTTTCTTTATTGGTCGCCTTCACTAGCGCGCTGATCGCAGCTTGGCTAAAGATGAGGCTGTAGCCACAGCGTTTTTGAAAACCCTCAGCGAAACGCGCCACGTCAGCTGCGTACACGTCGTTCTGGAGGTGGGCATTGGCTTCCAACAGTTGGTCCAGGTATTTGCGGGGGGCCTCGATCATGCCCGGCGACACCTCAAACGTCTTGATTGGGCTGGAGGGCAGTTCAAACTTAAAGTCACGGAAGAGACGCTCCAAAATCGTCATCAATCCGCGCGCACCGGTTTTCTCTGTGCTTGCTTTTTGCGCGATTGCCAAGACTGCCTCATCGTCGATTTTAAAATCAATATCGTAACCCTTAAAGTCTGCCCGGTACTGCTTCAGTACGCTGCCTTCCGAGGTTTTTAAAATGTCCGCCAGGTCTTCCGCCTTCAATGCTTCGCAGGCAACCCGGACCGGAACCCGCCCAATGAATTCAGGCTCAAACCCATATTTCATAAAGTCCGAGGTTTCTACGTACTGAAGGTACTTTGAAGTGTCCTCAGCTTCATCCTCGTTGGCTGCGCCAAAACCTATCCGGTTGGTGCTCAAGCGCGCCTTAACATTGTCCGCCAGCTTATCGAAAGCGCCACTCACGATGAACAGAATGTTGCGCGTGCTTATAGAGCGCCGACTCGGCTTTTTACCGCTTTGCATCTCCATCATGGCCTGCATCTGGGCCATCATGTCTGTTGGGGAAAACAAGTTTACCTCGGTTTCTTCCATGAGCTTGAGCAAATTGATCTGCACGCCGCGCCCGGAAACATCCCGCCCCTGGCTTCCTTCACTCGCGATTTTATCGATCTCATCGACAAAAATGATACCGTACTCCGCCAGATCGACATTACCGTCTGCCGCCTTCACCAAGTCGCGCACCAAGTCCTCTACGTCTGAGCCCACGTAGCCCGTTTCGGAAAACTTGGTGGCATCCGCTTTGACAAAGGGTACACCAATTAACTTTGAAATGTTTTTAATGAGGTAGGTCTTCCCCACACCGGTGGGCCCCAAGAGGAGGATGTTTTGTTTGTTGTACTCCCCGGAACCATTTTTCTTCGGGTTTTGGATGCTGCTGCGTACGTGATTGTAGTGATCGCAAATCGCCACCGACAGGACTTTCTTTGCTTCAGTTTGTTTGACCACAAACCGATCCAGGTAGTCCCGGATTTCTTTCGGTTTCAGGTGAAAGTCTCTCACTCCCTGAAGGGGATCCTCGGCTTCCTCAGGAACCGGATCTTCAGCCTTCGGCTTTTTTTCCTTCACCGGATTATCGGGGCTTACTCCCGCGCCGAAATTAAGGGAGCTCAGGTCTACGTTTGCGCCCTTGAGCATTTCCTGCAGCTGCTTTTGCAGTTCTTCGAATGGATTGTTTGGTGGTTCTTTTTCGCTCATGTTTCGAGTTTGACAGTTGGGGTGTACGGGAAAAATATCAAACACAGATCATCTTTGAGTTGATTTCCCCTTAGATTTCCAAGGAAGTACACAGCATGTCGAATAATCTCACCAAACGCGATATCGTCCTCGATATCTACAACAAAACCAACATCCCGCAGAAAAACGTTAGGGAAACGGTTCAACTGACTTTGGATGCTATTGCAGATGCGTTAAGAGCGGGCAAAAATGTGGAGCTTCGCAATTTCGGTGTTTTTGAGGTACAGGTACGGAAATCACGGATTGGTAGAAATCCAAACAAGCCCGAGACCGATGTCATCATCCCGACACGCGCAGTGATCAAGTTCAAGGCGGGTAAGGAATTGAAGGCCGATCTCAAAGCTTTGGATGTCGAACAGCTCCAAGGTGAAAAAGCCAAGAGCTAGGAAAACCTTAGGCGATGCAGTTTAAAACCCTTCCCGGCTTTCGGGAGTTCTACCCGGAGGAATGCCTCCAAAGGAACCA
>PWZW01000107.1 GCA_003567255.1 Puniceicoccaceae bacterium
GCTACGACCGCTCCGACCTGATCGACCGCTCCATCGCCACCCTAAGCGATACGCTACTGAAGGAGATGCTCGCGGTCACCCTTGTCATGGTGCTCTTCCTCCTGCACGTCCGCAGCGCCCTGGTCGCGGCGCTCGTGCTACCCTCCGCAGTGCTCTTGAGCCTGACCGCCATGCAACTGCTCGGCCTCAACGCCAACATCATGAGCCTCGGGGGCATCGCCATCGCCGTCGGCGTGATGGTCGATTGCTCCATCATCATGGTGGAAAACGCGCACAAACACCTGGAGGCGGATAAAACCGCCGTCGCCGAAGGCGCGACGCCTCGGGCACAGACCGAACTTATCTCGACCGCGGCCCGCGAAGTCGGCCCCACGCTCTTCTTCAGTCTTTTGGTCATCACCATCAGTTTCTTACCCATCTTTCTTTTGGGCGAACAATCCGGTCGGCTCTTTAAACCGCTCGCCTACACCAAGACCTTTGCCATGGCCGCCGCCTCGGTTTTGGCAATCACGCTCACGCCGGTATTGATGGTCTATTTCATCAAAGAGCGGGTCCTGCCGGAGCGCTGGCCCCGTTGGCGGCGGTGGCTGACCACGCTTGCCGTAGCCGCCGTACCCGCGCTTTGTATCCTTCTCCTACCCCTCGAGCTTTCCGACGGTCTCCGCTATGGCCTCGCCCTCGGCTGGGCAATCCTCATCGCAGTGCTGTTGCTACCTCAACCCATCCCGGAGGAAAACCGCAACCCCATCACCCGTTGCCTTGAGTGGCTCTACACCCCGCTCCTGGCCCTCGCGGTACGCTTCCGTATTTTGGTGATACTACTCGCGGGTGCAGCCATCGTCTTCACCTTCATGGGTCCTTTGCGCCAACTCGGCACTGAGTTTATGCCACCCTTGGAGGAAGGTGACCTGCTCTACATGCCCACGACGGTTGAACCCGGCCTGAGCTACACCAAAGCCGTGGAACTGCTCCAACAAACCGATAAGCTCATTGCCACGTTTCCAGAAGTCAAAGCGGTGAAGGGCAAGATCGGCCGGGCTGAAAGCGCGACTGATCCGGCCCCGCTGAACATGATCGAGACCACGATCACCCTGCACCGCGACCCGAAGGAATGGCGCCATGTCCCGCGCCCGCGCTTCTTCACCGAGTGGCCCGGCTGGGCGCGTTGGCTCCCTTCCAAAGTTTTCCCGGAGTCCCGCCCCATCACCACCGAAGAACTCATCTACGGCTTTGAGTTACCGGACGGACGACTCGTCTCCGGCCTCGACACCGCCGTGCAAATCCCCGGGCTGGCAAATTCCTGGACCATGCCCATCCGCACCCGGATCGACATGCTGTCCACTGGCTTCCGCACCCCCGTGGGGATCAAGCTCATGGGGCCGGACCTCGGCACGCTGGCTGAACTCGCAACTGAAGCGGAGCAACTCATCGCAACCGATCCGGAGTTGGGCGCCTTCACCGCCAGCGCCTACGCCGAACGTACGGAAGGCGGTAAATACCTCGACATTGTACCGGACCGCGCCGCCCTGGCCCGGCACAATCTGTCCATAGCCGCCGTCCAAAGTACGATTGCCGGCGCCCTGGGTGGACAAACCCTGACGGAAACCATCGAAGGCCTCGAACGCTACAGCGTAAACCTTCGCTACCCCCGCGAACTCAGGGACAACCTGCCAATGCTCCGGCAACTGCTCATCGCCGCCCCAACCGGCGCACAGATCCCCCTCGGTGAACTGGCTGAGTTGCGCCTGCGGGGCGGCCCCTCCATGATCCGCAGCGAAAACGCCCGCCTTTCCGCCTGGGTCTACATCGATATCAGCGGTATCGACGTGGGCACCTATGTCGACAAAGCGCGTGACCTGATCGGGCGCGAGCTAAGTCTGCCCCCCGGCTACAGCCTTGTCTGGTCCGGGCAGTTTGAATACATTCAAAGCGCCCGCGCCCAATTTGCCGTGGCCATCCCCCTTACCCTGGTCGGCATCGTCCTCCTGCTTTACCTCGCGACTCGAAGCTGGGCCCGCGTACTCCTCATTTTCGTGACCCTTAGCTTCAGTGTGATCGGTGCAATCTGGTTCCTTTGGCTGCTCGACTACAACCTCTCCGTCGCGGTGATCGTGGGCATCATTGCCCTCCTCGGCTTGGACGCCGAGACTAGCCTGATCATGTTGTTGTATCTGGATACCAGTTACGAAAAGTTTAAAAAGGAAGGAAAGTTAACGGACCGCCAGGCACTCTGGCGGGCGGTGCACCACGGCGCCGTGCAGCGGATTCGCCCCAAAACGATGACCGTGCTGACCACCATCGTGGGCCTGCTCCCGCTGATGTTTGCCAGCGGCGCCGGGGCTGACACCATGAGCCGCCTCGCCGCCCCGATGATTGGCGGCCTCGTCACCAGCTTCCTCCTCGAGCTCATCATCTACCCCGCCATCTACTATCAGGCACGGTTGAAGCAGTTGAAGAAGGAATGGTAAGCGCAAATGCACTCACAAAGCCACCAAGGCACAAAGGTCCCACCGAGCCGAAGGCGACATGAGCCAAAGGAGGCCAAGCTATGCGTCGAGTTGTCCATTGATCGTTCGGGTAATTCCATCTTTCATGAGCTCATCTCCAAAGTTGAGAAGGAATCCAAGTTTCAATCCAGTCAGC
>PWZW01000260.1 GCA_003567255.1 Puniceicoccaceae bacterium
ACTCACCTAGCTCGTTGACGGCTTGGGTAGTGCTTCGGCCAATACTGCGGACCATTGAATGCGGATAGGGTTGAGTGAATTAAAAAACGACCGAGCAGTTGAGATGAACGGCAAAAATGGGGCGGGTAGACGGAATCGAACCGACGACACCTGCTTGGAAGGCAGGGGTTTTACCTCTAAACTATACCCGCTTAGCTGATGGGAAGAATTCATCGCCTACCCACGGTGGTCAAGACATAATGGAAAATTTTCTACGCACTAGGCGAGTCGGGAGAACTCAGCGACGTGGACTTCCATAATCTATCAAAGATGCGCGAAAACTATCGCCACCGGACTTTGGCACGCGGCTATCGAAAGATAAATCCACTGAAAACGGTTCCAGCTGCCGACGCCTCTCTTCCTGTCGCTGGTTCGGTTCAACGAACCTTCGATCAATCCAATACTCGCGCTGTTTTGAACGAAAATCCGCCTTTTGGACCTGCCGCTGCCGAAGCACCGCGTCGCGCTGGCGCTGGCGTTCGCGCTCCCTTGCCGCTGTGTAGCGGTGATGCGTGAGGTACATGTCATCCCCCGGGATAAGTCCATTGCCAGACGCGTTTACCCCACCGTTGTCTGCTGGGAAGGGTTCCAAAACCGCAGATAGGCTAAGCAGTAAACCACCGATCATGATTGCTACGACAGCGGCTGAGGCCGCGGTGAAGTTTACTGCGCGATAAAGGCTTTCCAGCGGACGCTTCGCTGCCTGGGCATGCTGGCGATGGCTGGAGCCAATCTCGCCATGCCTGCCTCCGCTGGCAGCGATCAGTGCTTGGTGGATGCGGTAAGCCTCCACCATCCGTGCTTTCCGCTGATCGGAAGCACTGATGGCTGAAGAAAGTTCTCTGAACTCGTCCGCATTAATCTCGCGGTCGAGATACAAGTTAACAAGTTCCTCAAACCTTTCGTCCGTCATGAAAAATCGCTGCCCAGTAAACCGCGCAAGCTTTCCCGAGCCCGCGCAATCCGGCTCTTTACAGTGCCGACACTGATTCCAAGTTGATCCGCAATTTCCTCGTAAGAATAATTTTTAACATTTCTTAAAACAAGCACCTCGCGGTGTTTATCGTTGAGATCCTCCATGCAAGTAGAGACTCGGTCAACGAACTCATGAGTCAACGTCGCGTCGATGGGGTTCTCCCCTTCGGACGGCAGAATCTGTTCGAGGGTGAGGTCACCATCCGCACCAAGCGGTTGATCAATCGAAATGGAAGCGTCGCGCTTGCGTCGGAACCAGTACCAGTAGCGGTTGTGGGCAAGGTTCGTGGCTATTTGATATAACCACGTTGAAAAAGATGCCTCTCCACGAAATTTATCGAGTCCGCGATGAGCTCTTATAAAGGCATCCTGAGTGACCTCCTCTGCGTCTTCGCGATTTTTGAGGAGTTGAAGCACACGTGCAAATATCCGATCGCGGTACTTGGCAACGACCATTTCAAATGCTTGCGCATCACCGCCTTTGATCCGCTCAATAAGGAGTTCATCGGCACAAGCTACGGTTTTCGTTTCTGGGGGCATGGAGTTGGTAGTAATTGACATAAGAGTGTGAGCCTCTAGCCCTCAATTTGTTCCAAAAGAAATTTTGAATCAAGAAAAGTTCAGTGGTTGACACGTACCCAAAGCTCCCTTTGTCTCCAAAACCTTGGGGGTCGATAGCTCAATCGGTAGAGCAGTTGACTTTTAATCAATTGGTTCCGGGTTCGAGTCCCGGTCGACCCACCACCCCAATTTTACCGCTGTTTGCGCTCGCATCAGCGGTTTTTTTTGTTGCACCCGGCTTTGTGTACGGTCGCTAAGCAAAAAATCCTTCCCGGAAAATGGGAATCCACACCCCGCTCCTAAGATTTTCCTTTTAAAGAAGAGGAAACGGCCCATGCTCATCAGCTTTGGCGGGCGCCGCATCTTTATGCCGACACTACCCAGCGACCGATAAGTTCAACCAAGTAAAAACGAACCACGAAATGAATATCGAAATCCTTCAAAAAGCAGCTAACGAAGCACGTGGCTTAGCCATCGATGCGGTAAATGCTTGTAGCTCTGGGCACCTTGGCCTCCCTCTCGGTACCGCAGAAATTGGCGCAGTGCTCTTCGGCCATGCGCTTACTTATGATCCCAAAGCACCGGATTGGTTGAATCGCGACCGCTTCGTTCTCTCCGCTGGTCACGGCAGCATGTTTCTTTACAGCTGGCTTCACCTGAGTGGCTACCCGCTCACCCGGCAGGACCTGAAAGATTTTCGGAAACACAAAAGCGCTACGCCAGGACACCCTGAATTCGGCTCAATGCACGGCTTACCCGCCACTGCGGGTGTGGAGGCAACGACCGGCCCACTTGGCCAAGGCGTGGGAAATGCGGTCGGTATGGCCGTGTCCGCAAAAATGGCGGCGGCCCAGTTTAATACGACAGAGCACAAAATTTTTGACCATCACATTATCGCCCTGGCCGGCGACGGTTGCCTCCAAGAGGGAGTGGCTGCCGAGGCTTCCTCGTTTGCCGGACATTTCGGTCTCGATAATCTTATCCTCATTTACGATTCCAATGACGTGACCCTCGACGCCATGGCAGATGCTACGCAGAGCGAAGACACGGCTGCCC
>PWZW01000016.1 GCA_003567255.1 Puniceicoccaceae bacterium
GGCCCAGCCGTTTTCTCGCTTGCCTAAACTCCCTTCCACATCCTTGAGTCAAAGCTATGAAAACAGTCCAGACGGAAGCCGCCGTACTTGCCATCCCGGACATTCACCAAAATGCCGACTTTGTGATGGCTGTGCTGCGGCGAACCGAGCAAGTACCCCTTGCACAAATTGTTCTGCTGGGCGACATCCTTGACGGGAGGGTACCCGAGACCCGAACCACGGAGGCTGCCCGACGGACCCTCGATGTGCTGGAAACTCTGCAGGCCACCCGCCCGGTACCAGTGATCCGTTTGATGGGAAACCACGATTGGATCTACTGGCAAAACCGCGCCCTCCTGCGCGCATTTCATGCCTCTGCGGATGAAGCTACCGCCGAAGAGAGGCTCCGCGCCCACTCCCTGGTTCCGGAAACTGCCCGCGCGCTGAAGCAAGCGTCGGATACCTTTTGGACAGAAGCCCAGTTAGTGCACTACGCCCATGGAGTCTGCTTCTCTCACGCGGGAGTCCATCCGGAGCTATGGGACAGCGGCGCGACACCGCATGAAAATGTCCTTCGTATCAACCGCGCCTTTGTGCAGTGCCTAAACGCACCTTCCGGTACCGTCGATTCCGTGTGGACGGATGCTGGCTTTGCCCGGGGCGGTTCCCGCGATTTCGGCGGTCCCCTTTGGCAGGATTGGGAAGCTGAATTTGAAGATCTCCTCCCCTGCCCTCAGGTTTTGGGGCATTCCTCCGGCCCCACCGTACGCCGACGTGGTCGCAGCTACTGTATCGATACCGTTCAATCGAGTTTTGCCCTGGTGTATCCCGATGGTATGATTCAGCCGCACAGCTTTTGACCCAATGCCAAGGCCTCAGGCACCGTGCTGCATAAACACTGAACCGGCTAGAAGCAGGACGTAAAGAAAGATCAATATCCCTCCCTCCAAGCGCGTCACCAAGCTGCCGGTTTTTAAAAACCTCCAGGTAACCAAGCTGAGCACCAACAGCGCCGGAAGCTCAAAATGAAAGAACGAGGCACTTACGGCAACCGGGACGAAAGCAGCCATGCCTCCGCCGACCAATAGCAGGTTGAAGATATTTGAGCCGATTAAGTTTCCCGCGCAGAGGTCGCTGTGTCCACGAGCTGCCGCTGAAATCGCCGCCGCCAACTCGGGCAGACTCGTCCCCAAAGCGACCAACGTCAGCCCAATGATGACCTCATTCACCCCGAGACGGCCGGCAATCTCCACACTCGAACCAATCAGGAGCTCAGCCCCCAGGCTCAACAATAAAGCTCCACCCAAAATCAACCCCGCCGCCGAAAACGGTTTGAGCGTTTTGGGCGGGATTTCACTGAGGATCTCGGCTTCCACCGCAGGGTCCGGCACAGCTTTTAAACTTCGGGCCGTGTAGCATAGGTAAAGCACCATCAAGCCCAACAGCAGGATGCCCTCCCAACGCTCCAGCCCCCCCAGCGCCAAGACCCAAAAAACCACAGTAAGGGCCACCATCACCGGGATTTCCCGCCGAATTAAGCGCCCTTGGATCTGAATGGGGCGGATCAGCGCGGCAATCCCCATGATCAGCCCGATATTTGCCCAGTTACTCCCCACGATGTTGCTCAAAGCAATGTCTGGACTCTCCTTGGCCGCGAATAGGGAGGTAAATAATTCCGGAAGTGAAGTCGCGATGGAAACCACTGTAAGCCCGATAACGAGGGGGCTTATACGCAAGCGGCGCGCAATTTCGGCGGCCCCCACCGTCAAAGCGTCGCCACCAAAATAAAGCATAGCCAGGCCACAAATGGCGGCCAACGAAAGCAAAAGCATCGAGGATCCGTCGAAAGATAAAAAAGCAAGCGAAGCACCCATTGCTGATCAGCGCTAGTGCAAATCATAGAACGCAGCCAGACTATTCTGATGGCTTGACTTAGAAGAAGCCCCGACCACACTCCACCCGCTTTAGACAAGGGCTCAGCCCGAATGAATGATGGCTATTGATCTTAAGCAGACTCTCAATCTTCCAGAAACCAAGTTCCCCATGCGGGGAGACCTTGTAAAGCGTGAACCCGTCAGGCTCAAACACTGGCAGGGAGGGGACCTCTACGCCCGGATTCAGGCAAAAAATGCGCATGGTCCGGACTTTCTGCTCCACGACGGCCCCCCTTTCACCAACGGCGACCTCCACCTGGGGCATGCCCTCAACAAAACCCTTAAAGACACCATCTTACGCTACAAGTGGATGCGTGGTTTCCATGCGCCCTACACCCCTGGGTGGGATAGTCACGGGCTCCCGATTGAACACAAGGTTTCCAAGGATCTGCAAGCATCCGGGCGTAAGGACTACACCGCGCTGGAGGTGCGTGAGGCCTGTGCCGCCTTTGCCGACAAATACCGCAAGCTCCAAACCGAACAATTTGAACGGCTTGGTGTGCTGGGCGACTGGGAAAACCCCTACTGGACGGTCAACCCAGCCTACGAAGCGAAAGAAATGGAAACCTTTGCTGAGTTCGTCGCTCAGGGACTGGTCTACCGGAGCAAAAAGCCGGTCTATTGGTCAATCCCCTGCCAAACCGCTCTGGCCGAAGCCGAAATTGAGTACCGCGACCACCGCACCCCTTCCATTTACGTCCGCTTTCCGCTCGA
>PWZW01000305.1 GCA_003567255.1 Puniceicoccaceae bacterium
AAGCAGCGCGGAGGGCTGGCTCGCAAGCCTTCATCGGCCAGCAGACCAAAACTTACTTTTTAATTGAATTGAGGAGAACGACTTCCCGGCATGTAAAACAGGCTCAGGCTCGGCGGTCGCTCCCGTGGTAGAGCTTAATGTTTAGGATCATTTCATGTGATGCGCTCTTCACTCGTAGGATCAAAAAAATGGATTTCGTTTGTCTGGACTGCCAGGTTGACCATCCCTTCCAAGGAATAAGGGAATTCGCTGTCTACGCGGGCAGTGAAGGTGTGTGCTCCGGTATCAAGGTGTAGAAAAGTTTCTTTCCCCATAGGTTCTGCCAGTTTGAGTTGGCTCTGAACGTTAATCGTCGGCGTGTCCGGAAGCACTGATTTCGGGCTAGTGATAGACTCTGGTCGAATGCCGAGGATTACAGGTTTGTTTTGATAGTCGGCAACTCTGCGGGAAAGGTTAGCCGTTAGGGCGAGGTTAAGTTGGCGGCCGTTAGGATTAGTCTCTACGAAGAATGTTTGCGTGCCTTTGGTTTGGATATGGCCGCTAAAAAAGTTCATCGCCGGACTACCGATAAAGCCGGCGACAAAAAGATTTGCTGGCGCGTTAAAGAGGTTGAGCGGCGTATCGACTTGCATGATGTTTCCACCATTCATTACGCAAATACGGTCTCCCATGGTCATCGCCTCGACCTGATCGTGGGTTACATAAACCATGGTGGTTTTTAGGCGCTTGTGAAGGCTGGAGATCTCTTGTCGCGTGGAGACCCGCATCTTTGCGTCCAGATTGGAAAGGGGCTCATCAAACAAAAAAACTTTTGGCTGTCGTACAATCGCCCGGCCTAAGGCGACGCGCTGGCGTTGACCGCCGGAGAGGGCGGAAGGCTTGCGCCCGAGCATGGTGGTCAGGCCAAGACTTTCCGCCACTGCCCCAACCCTGGTTTTCACCTCCGTCTTGCGGAAGCCCATCATTTCCAAACCAAAGGCCAGGTTGCCGTAAACTGTCTTGTGCGGGTAGAGGGCATAGCTTTGGAAAACCATCGATATGTCCCGGTCTTTTGGCGCTACTGCGTTGACACGGCGATGACCGATAAAGACGTCGCCACCGGTGACTGATTCCAGTCCGGCGATCATCCGGAGAGTGGTGGATTTTCCGCAGCCAGAGGGTCCGACAAAGACCATGAATTCACCATCCCGAATCTCTAGATCTATTGCGTCCACCGCCCGAAATGCGGGGGCTCCTTTTTCGCCGGGGTATTCTTTGACGAGTGCTTTGAGGCTTACAGAGGCCATGATTTAATCTTCGAGAATGGTTAGGATGGCGTGGGCCGGAATCTCCACGTTGGTGCCCTTCAAATCGCCCTTCAAATCGCAGGTGTAGGCAGTATCATCGAGATTGAGGACGACGGTGGCAACCTTTCCATCGGGCCGCAGGTAGGCAGTGGTGAGGACTCCATCGCGGCTACTGGATATGGCAAGGCGGCGGCTCCCAGGAGTGATGAAGCGGGAAAAGTGACCAATGTAGTAATAAGAATTTTGGTATTTCAGTTCGCCGCTTTGTGTATCGACGAGGATTGGTGCGCTGCAGAGGTTGTTGACATGGTTGGGTCCACCGGTTTCGTCGAGCAGGAGATTCCAGTCCAGCCAGCCGGTCGTCCAGCGGTTGAAGTCGTTGATCATAGAACGCCCGTACCGCTCGCCCAGCGCCCAAGACTGGTCGTGCGTGCCCCCTTCCTGACAGCCTTCCGTGAAGAGCAGTTGCTTCTCCGGCCAAACGTCATGGGTTAATTGAAGGTTTTCAAAATGATCACCATCGTACCAATGAAAGCCAGCACCCCAGACATATTTTGCGGCTTCCGGATCGTCGTAAACCGCTTTCGCTCGTTCAAAAAGGTGGTCGCGGTTATGGTCCCAGATCACGATGTTTTTGTTTGGGAATCCCCCCTTGTTCAAGGCTGGACCGAGGTGATCACGGACAAAATCTCGCTCCTCATCCGGGGAGTAGCGGCAGGAGTCCCAGGTTTGCGTGGCTTCCGGTTCGTTCTGGACGCTCACACCCCAGATCGGAATGCCCTCGGCCTCGTAGGCTTCGATGAATTTGCAAAAGTAGCGTGCCCAGGCACTGCGGTATTCAGGAAGCAGTTTGCCGCCCTTGTTCATCTGTCTGGTATCTTTCATAAAAGCAGGAGGGCTCCAGGGAGAGGCAAGTAGGGGAATGGGACCTCCGGCAGTGGCAAAAGCACGTTTGATAAAAGGGATTCGAGTTGTCTGATCCGGGGCAATCGAGAATCCATTAAGTTCAGGATCCTCCTTACGCCCAAGATAGTCGTAGTTTCCAAGAGAGAAATCACAGCTGTGGATGTTTGTGCGGCAAAAGCTGTAGGCATTGCCCTCGTGCTTATCAAAATAAGCCCGCAGTACTTCCTCTTGTTTTTCCGAACTCAGCTTTTCAAAATTGATCGCAGCTGCGTCAGTAAAAGCGCCACCAATTCCAAGGTGCGTCTGGAAACTTTTGTCGCGGTGTAGGCAAAGGCGCACGCTCTGAGCGTTTGCTGCTTTTCCCGAGAGTGCATCTGGCGCTATTTGGGAAAGCCGAAAGTCGGTGTTCTGTGCGGTGAGATAATACTTAGCCATAATTTTCTACTTTATTGATTTTGGTGCTTATTGAAAGGGTCACCCCTTCACCGCCCCAGCGGTCAGGCCGGAAATGAACTCTTTTTGTAAAATGAGGAAGAGTATCATCACGGGGAGAATGGAAATGAAGGTCCCCGCCATGAGCATACCGTAGTCCTGTGAGTACATTCCTTTCATTTGTGCAATGGCCACGGCCAGGGTCTGTTTTTCCGGGCTCTGAAGGATAATTTGTGGCAGGATGAAGTTGTTCCAGGCCCCGAGAAAGGTGATGAGAAGAAAGGCGGCAAGGGTCGGGCGTACCAAAGGCACAACTACATAAAAGAAAATTTCAAATTCTCGACATCCGTCCATTCTCGCCGCTTCCAGTAGTTCGTCTGGTATGGTGTTGATCATACTCTGGCGAAAGAGAAAGATGCCGAAGGCCGTGGCTGCGCCGGGCAGGATGAGCCCGGTGTAGGTATTTAATAGTCCGAGTTGGAAGAGCCATTGGTAGCCCGGTGCAAGTAAAAGTGGACCGGGAATCATGAGGGTAAAGAAAATGAGCGCCCCCATGGTTCGGCGTCCCTTGAACCTGAACTTCGCCAGGGCATAGCCACCCATTGAACAAAAGAGCGTTGCCAAGACGCTGGCGAGGGCGGCAAAGGCAAAGGAATTGAGAATGAAGCGAATGAAATCCAGCTGGGTGAAGAGCCGGAAATAGTGGGAAAGGGTGAGGCGATCCCAGGCCACGCCTAAAAAGCCTTCGCCGCGGGGTAAAAAGCGGGAAGTGAAAAAATCTCCCGGCATCTTGATGCTGGAGCAGACCATATAAATAAGTGGGACGAGCGTAACCACCGCGACGACAAGCAAAAGAAAGTAGAGGACGCCCAGTTTGAAAAAGCCGAGCTCGTTAGGATTTGCGCTGGAGGTCTTCATTTATTTGGTGCGGGTAAGGCGGAGTTGGACGAGGCCGAGGATCAGGAGGACGATGGTCAGCGCCCAGCCAATGGCACTGGCGTAACCTAGGTCGCCGACCTCGAATCCGGTCTGGAACAGGTACATGACGATGGTGAGGCCGCGATCCTCACTGCCGGGGCCGTCGAGGAGGATGTAAGGCAACTCAAAGAGTTGAAAGCTGCCGATCAGCGAGAGGATGATCACAAAGGTCCCGATGGGCATGATATGAGGAAGGGTGACGTGGCGGAAGCGTTGCCAGATACCGGCCCCGTCGATTTCGGCGGCTTCGAGCAGGGTTTTGTCGACACTTTGAAGTGCCGCTAAAAAGTAGATCATATTGAATCCGGCATACATCCAGAGCCCGGCTAGGATCATGGCGGGCATGGTATAAGTCTCCAGCCAGGGGAATTCCAAGTCGAAGCCGACAAGCCCGTGGAGTACGGTGTTGAGCAGTCCGGTGCGCTGCTCAAAAATAAGTCCGAAAAGCATTGCCACAAAAACAATCCCCACGAGCGAGGGAGAAAAGAAGATGAGGCGGAAGATCGCTTTACCCCTGACTTGAGGGTTGTTCAGGAGCAGGGCAAGTCCGAGGGCCACGGGCATCTGCACAAGAACAGAGGCAATGGCATAGAAGCTGGTGTTGGAGAGTGCTTTCCAAAACCGGGGATCCGCAACCAGATATTCAAAATTGTCCAAACCAACAAACACCGAGGTGCCCGGCCCGTAGGTTTGTTGAAGGGATAGGGAGATGGCCTTGACCAATGGATACACCGTGAAGCCAAGGAAAAGAAGAAGGAAGGGTGCTAGAAACAGATAAGCGTTCAGGCTGCGTTCGCCCCCCTGAAGTGGTGCTGTTTTGCTCATGATCCGGAGTGAAAGGCATTGCGCGACATTTGTCGCTCTAGCACAGCCTGCTGACGTTTGAGGAGATCCATCGCTATAGGCATGAGGGATGCTTCGTCCCAAGCGTCGTTTGCCCGGGCGTAATCCCGCAGTTGTAGAAGGGCGTTTTGAAAGCAGGTATTGGCCAAATTATTATAGGGAGAGGCGTTGCGCATGGGCATGTCCTCCACGAGTTCGATGTAGAGCTGGGCCTTTCGCTGATTTGAGAAATAGGGGTCCGGCTCATTAAAGGCGGGGTGGTCCCAGTGTTCGGAGATGGGGGTGATGATGTCGGTTTCCTTGTACAGGGAAACGGCGATCTCCTCCGAAAGATAGAGTTGCTTGGCAAGTTCCCAGCTTTCTTCGAAATCTCCGCTCGTGCGGGGGATACCCATCATGGTGCCGCCAATGACGGTGGTGCGCCGACCGCCGCGTTCCCAGGCGGGTAGTGGGATGAGTTTTAGTTTTCCGGATAGCTCGGGCAGGTCTTTTTTCCAGACCGAGGACAGCCAGTCGGGCATGAGGTTGGTCAATACCAGCCCTTCCAGCTTTAAAAAGTTTCCTGAGGCTCTGAATTCCGGGGCTGCGATCGCCACGCGGTTTGGCCCGTCCACCCAGTTGACTAGTCGACACATTACCTCGGCATGAAGGGGGTCCACAAGCGTCGGCTCACCTGATGGGCCAAAAAAATTACCCCCGGCTTGTAGTAGGATGGCTTCAATCTGGGAGGCATCCGTCAGTGAAAAGTTCAGGATATAGACCTGCTCGCGTTCGTTCCCTCCGACATTTTCCTGAAGCGGGCGCAGTGCCTCAAAGAGGTCATCCCAGGTTTCAACCGCTGAGAGATCAATACCCGCTGCTTCGATGATGTCCGCCCGGTAGGCGAGCGTCGTCGTGTGCATGTCGTGGGGCAGGCCGAAGATCCGCCCGCGGGAAGTCCAGGGACTAAAGGCCGCCGGATGGATTAGTTCGTCAATGCCTTCTTCTTTAATGCGGTCCGTTAGGTCGACAAAGCCGATTTGGTCGAGTGGCCCGGCGAAGGTTTTCGGAGCCATTTCGCGGACGACCTCCACGAGATTGGCTACTGGAATCTCCGAAAAGAAGCCGGAGAGCAACCGGCGTTCCAGAGCCTGCTGGCTGAGCAGGGAGAGCTGGAAGGGCATCTCTGGGTTTTTCCTGTTCCAAGCCTCAATGTGCGGTGCGTACAAATCACGGTGCTGCGGAGAGAAAAGCCAGATTTCGGAGGTTTGCGCGGCTTCGCGCTGCTGCCATGTAATCACCATAGCGCAGACAACGCCACCGATGGTCATCCAGCGAAAGGCGACGGGGAGTACCCGCCATCCGTTTCGGTAGTACTGTTTAAGTTTTTGCAAATTGGCTCTCCGTCGGCTCTTACGAACTAGGTGATTATGGGCAACGACGACGTATCAGGACGAGGGCAAGGGCAAGTGCAGAGATCGCCAGGGCCGTAGTAGCTGGTTCTGGGATCACCGTCATCTCAGCCTCGAAGACGAAGAAGTTTTCGCTTGCGGAGGCCGAGCCGTCCGCATCTGCAAATGAGATTAAGGGGCGAACAAACGATGCGCCGCTTGGGGCACTTCCCGTTACCGAGAGGCTGCCCGGAGCTGGTGCGGGATCCGAGAGGACCAGGTTAAGGGTATTTACCTCCTCGCTGATTTTAGTGGTGTCATCGCTTTCAAAAAACTCAAGGGCGACGGAGATGGTGCCGCCAAAGTTTTCCTCAACCAAAAAGTCAGTGAGGTTGAAAGTGTAGGTGAACCCCTCAGTGGCCGCGATGCCAGTTTGAAACACGCCCCCACTATTCCCCGGATTATCCGCAAAGAAGCTGGCGTGGGGATTGCCCTCTCCAAAGAATTCGTTGAAGTTCGTGGCACCGAAACTTCCCCAGCCCGAGCCGAGGCCATCACCGGTATCGTTAAATCCGGGATTAACCAGTAGGTTTTGCGAGGAAAAGGCGAGGAGGGGGGTCGTCGCTGCGAGGAGACTGAATATTAACTTTTTCATATCGTTGATTTGGGTTGGTTATAATCTGTTGGAGGAGAGTTGAAGGCGGCCAATTTTGAGGGCGCCTCCTTTCTTTTCAGAAGCGCTTGGATGGAATTCAATGACCGCGCGAAGGTTGTCCACCGGAGGTCGGGCCCGAATGGAAAAGGCCTTCCATTCATCCAAAAAATCGTCTGCATTGATGACCCTGCGATTTAGGTAGACCTGTTGATCGTCGATCGTGGACTCGAGACGAATCTCAACGCGTCCGGCCGCTGTCCCGGCATCCGGCTTATCTGCGTAGGCGTGTACCGTAAGCTCATACATGCGCCCGGCTCTGATATTTTGGGCGTCTTGAAAAATTCCCGAGCTGGCGCGATGTTCATCTGCCAATTCCCAGTGTTTGTAGGCAACCATTGCTTCATCATCGAGTCGTGGCTCCCACCCGGTGACGCGCTCAACCTTCTCGCCCCAGACACCCCAGTGTGCCGCATTTGCGGGACGGTCTCCGGCTTCTTTAAAGCTTGTGTTTTGGAGGTGCGCTTGGGCACCAGAGGCCATTAAAATAAGGCCTAGGGGAATTATAAGGGTTTTCAGTCTAATCATCGGGGGCTCCTTTGTTTTGCTTTAGGTGGTAATCAGAGATTGTTGTGAAGGCGATTTGGTGAAGGTGATTGCTGGATGAGGCGAATCCGAGATGCTTGGCGGAAAGGTCTACGCTTCCCAAACGGGTCCACGCGCTGTCCGGGTTTTTCCACGACGCGATGACTTCTCTGTCTTTTGACTCAATTCTGAGTCGTAGGGGAAATCCATCGGTTTGCATTTTCACCTCGGTAGCTTCGGCACTGGATCGGGTCCGCTGGGCGAGTGCCACGGAACCATCCGAAAAAACATGTACAAGGGCCATGGCAGCCGCCGGCTCCAAGCTGGTGCGCACCATAAGTCCTGATTTTGCAAAGGGTCTGGTGGCCTCAAAATCTTCAAAGGTTGCCTCAAAAACAAAATCACCGTTGGCTGATTGGTAAACGTAAGTTAGGCCGTCGTGCTCACCAAAGATGTCATCCCCGTTTCCGTAAAATTCGAGGGTGCCGTCGTCGAGGAAGCGGGCACTCCCAGGGTTGGTCGCAATTCCGATATCTGTGATGTTCCATTCAGGGGAGAGCTTGCTTTCCGGCGCAGTGGTCCGGGGGGTGGGGAAGCTTTCAAGGTGGAATCGTGGTTCCAGTTCTCCATGGAGGGCCGCCACCGCCCCGGTATCGAGCACCCACTGAGTGTCCGCGTGGTCGAAGAATGCGCTGATCGTTTCCCAGTTGGCCGTGTATAAATCCGGGATGTCCATCGCGCTTGCGTTGGTTAAGAGGTACCAGTTGCTCGGGTGGAGCCCCCCTTGCGCGCGAACCAGTTTCCAGCACCACATCGTCGCTGCCCAACCGAAGGTTTCATACAGCTCCCAGTATTCCTGCATCATTCGGTCACCACCTGAGTGTTCCAGCACGACGTTGAATTCTCCCACCAAAAAGGGAGCTGATAGTTCGCGTAGATATTCGCGTAGCGGGTAGAGTTCCTCGTCAATGAAGCGGGCGTGTCCGTTGATGTGCGCCTCACCGTGAAAAATGCCAGGGTAAAAGTGGTCGGTAAACCCCAGGTTGTAGGCGCCCATGGCTTCCGGGGATCGATAAAAGAAGATGCCTAACTGCGTTCCCGGGAATAAGATGACATGGTCATTCCCTTGCGCGCGTATTGCGTGGTAGATACGCTCGCAAAGCTCGCGGAGCTCGCGACGGATGGGATCGCGAACACTGTTTTGTGCGCCATAAGGTTCATTTATTATGTCAAAGGCAGCGATGTTGGAATGGTCTTTATAGCGCAGCGCAATGGCCTCCCAGATACGCACCGTCAAGTCATGGTTTACCTGGGATCCCCAAAGCCCGTTACTGCCCACTCGTCCGCTGGGCTGGTCTGCGCACTGTCCGCCGGGGGCGCCGTGTAAGTCCAAAATAACGTAGAGCTCGTTTTCGCGGGCCATTTCCAAGGCCAGATCGAGCCATGCAAAGCCCTCCTTTGACATTAAATCCGGCTCGTTAATATCGACGAGCATGGTGTAGTGGAAGGGCAGGCGAACGCAGTTCATCCCGATCTCGCTGATCAATCGGAAGTCCTCCTCGGTGATCCAGGTTTCGCGGTGGCGCTCGATGAGCGCATCCCTTTTTTCGTTGCCGAAGCGCCGACTCAAAATCTGCAAAATCGTGTGCTGGTCGGAGATGTCGAACATGTTAAACATCCATGCTTCCAGCATGAACCAGTTCCCGAGATTAACGCCTTGAAAATTAATGCGCTCGCCATCCACGGTGGCAAAGTAGGCGCCATCGGCTTCAATAAAGGGCATTTCCTCCGTGGCATCGACGCGCGGGGCCATAGTGGCAGCGACAAGGGCAACCGTTATCAGGGTGAGTTTCGAAGATGCTAACATTAGTTTAGGGTTGTTCAGTTTATCGCGTCCATCCGCGTGCAAAGAAATCGGAGTCTGTTGATTCCGCGCCGCCGCTTCGTTGCATATACTCCTCGTAGCTAAGGGATTCGACAGCGCCACCAACCGTCACAATTTTCATGCTCGGTCCATTACTTTGATAAGGGAAGTCCTGCTCCGGCCAGTCGGGCCAGACTACATCAAACAAGACGATAGCTTGCCCATCGTCCAGGGGTATGCTGCCAGGTGCGGTTTGCACGTTGTAGCGGAAGTGGGTGTGCTCCGGTGCCTGGAGCCATTCTGGTTGGCCATTAGCCAATACCACCGGGTTGCGGAAGATTTCGTCAACTGTGTCATCCTCTCCGTCAACTATTTCGAGGTAGGGCGCGAGGGCCCCTTGCATAAAGGGATACTCCGCAGCCACGAGCTCGCCTTCAACATTGGTGGGACCGTCCCAATCGTAATTTCTGATAGCTGGGAAACGACCGCCCGACTCGTTCCGTTTCAGCAGTAGTGCGCTGTGAATTTGCCGCATGTTTGAGATTGCGACCGATTCATTGGCTCGCTGGCGAACGCCGGAGAGCACGGGAATTAAAATGGCCGCGAGCAGTCCGATCACCGCGATTACGGTCAGCAGTTCAATAAGAGTAAAGGCTGCGTGGGATTTGTTAAATTCAGGAGGCATGGGTGGGGTAGGCTTGGACCGAGGCCCGTTCAACTATGGTAGAGGAAAGTTTTTTCAGAGGTTCGGGCTTTTTACCGGTTTCAGTCCATTCGATCAGACAGCGCATTGCGATTTCACCGGTTTTTCTCACTGGTTGATGCATGGTGGTCAGGGGAGGGTAGCTGGACTTTGCCGCGTCGAGATCGTCGACACCCACGACTGAACAGGTGGCCGGAACTGATATCCCGCAGATGTTTGCCGCATCCAAAAAGCCAAGGGCCATCAAGTCATTCGCGGCGATTACTGCCGAGGGGAGTGCTTTCATCTTCAGAAACTGAAGGGCATTGTCCCGGGTCTTTGAACGGTTGTAGTCACCGCGAAAGATAAAATTTGGGTTAACCGGGAGCCCGTGCTTGGCCATCTGTTGATGAAAAGCATCCGAACGCAAACGGGCGGATAGGAGGTTTTCCGGACCCTCCACAAAACCGATTTCCCGGTGGCCCCGCGCGATCAGGTAGTCGGAGAGAAAACGGATGCTGTCCTCGTCGTCGGTACTAACGCTGATCGCATTCTGGTGCTGCGTTGGTTCACCGGCGATGATTACCGGAATGTCCTCGGCAGTCAGTTTTTCGATATATTCCTCATTGGAATGCGGAGCAATTGCGATCAAGCCGTCTACTCTTTGCTCATGATAGAGTCCCGCAAGCTTGTCTCCCTTGTTGAAGGAGTCTGATAAGGTATCAAACAAAGCAAACTGCCAATCGCTACCAGCCATGCCTTCCTGCAATCCCGCAACCAGACGGGAGAAATAAGCCGACCCGAGTAGCCCCTCAAAGGGCAGGGCAATTCCCAGGTAGCCGGAGCGGTTTTTCGCAAAACTTTTTGCCAGAGCGTTTGGACGATAGTTGAAACGCTTTGCGCATGCGAGGACCCGTTCACGGGCGGATTCGCTGACCCCGTACTCCGCATTCCTCAAAACCCGCGACACCGTCATCTTCGAAACACCGCAAGCTTCCGCGATATCACCCATGTTTGCGCGACGACTTATTTGGAAGGTATTCATGAGAAGAGAAAATAGTTACCGGTAACAATCTAAACAATGCCTAGGCATTTGAGTTGGGGTAAGGTAAATGTTACCGATAACAAATAATCCGGGAATTTTTTGTCAAGCAACAATTGAAATTTTGTCAAAACCTCTGTACGGGCACTTGTCTGTTTCTGTGCGCCCTTGGTGAATCCGGCTGAGTATGGGTGGACCATGGGTGAAGATGGGGAGCGGTGTAGCCAACCCGCCCACTTGGTTTAACCTTCGTGAATTTTAAAGGGACGAACGCAGTGTGAGTATTGATTCATCCCAGCTCAGCACTAGCTTCCGGATATGTTGTTGTGGAAGAAGGTATTGGTTTGTGTTTTAGGGATTCAGCTCCTCGGGAATGCCAGTGGGCTGGTGACCTTCCTTTCGGTGGATGGGTGGTACGATGCTTTGCAGAAGCCAGTCGGGACACCTCCGAACGGGACGTTTGGGCCCGTCTGGCTCGCCGTTTACACCATGATGGGCGTCGCTTTGGCTTTGATCTGGGACGCGCGGGCCGATGGTTTACCCAAGCGCCGGGCACTGCGGTGCTTTGCGATTCAGTTTGCCCTCAATGTACTCTGGACGCCGGTTTTCTTTGGCTTGCAGCGGATTGATTGGGCGCTGTGTGTCATCGTTCCTTTGCTGCTCGTGATCGGGCTAACGATGGTCGCCGCTTGGCCAATACGGCGTTTGGCGAGTCTCTTGCTGGTGCCCTATTTTATATGGGTCAGCTATGCGACTTATCTGAATTTTGGGTTTTGGGTCCTGAACCGATGAGCTATAGCCGAACGCCCTCGTGTTTGGATCGCTCCTTCTGCGGCGGGCAAGCTAGGTCGACCAAAAGCCGAAGGGCTTCGGCCACGAGGAAGCCGAGTTGGCGTGCTATCGCGAATCACGGGGAGGGCCCTGTGGTGTGGGCGATCCCGATGCCTTTCCCCGATCCTACGTGCAAGTGTGACGCTAGCGGCTCCGGCCCTCAGCGATAATGGCGTCCAGCTCGCTCTGCATTTCGGCGAGTTTCTCCGGAGCAAAGGTGGCGAGGTCAAAGAGTTCAGCAGGATCCTCGCGCAGGTAGTAAAGCCGGTCTGGCGAATTTTGAGTTCTGCGGGTCCATC
>PWZW01000072.1 GCA_003567255.1 Puniceicoccaceae bacterium
GGGGCATCCTAAACTCTGTCTTTAAGCTCTTTTTTAGGCGGCGCTCTCGACCTTTTATTGATTATGACGTTTGTTGGTGTTTTCGGATAACGAAGCAATGAAAACCAGTAGCCATCCCCCCCCAAAGAAAGGAACGATCCTGCGGGTTTCTTCCTACCTTTTCAGGTACCGTATTCTTTTTTCCCTAACGATTGGTTTGGCTGTGGGAATGACGCTTTGCATGATTGCGGTCCCTTTGGCGATCAAGGAAATCCTGGAAGGTTTACGGGATGGCGGGACAACCGCTTCCTTGGTGGCGGGGGTTGCTATCATCGTTGGTTTGTACCTCGGTAGTCAGGTCTTCAATGGGTTTCGTATTTGGGTGAATAACTCACTGGAGCAGCGGGTGTTGATGGATATGCGGCGGGATCTTCACGCCAAGTTGCTTTGTCTTCCCGTCTCTTTTTATGACCAGAGAAAGAGTGGCGATATTTCCTCCCGGGTGATTGAGGATGTCGCTACTTTGGAGCGTGCCCTACTGGATGGTACCGAGCAGGGAGTACAAGCGCTCCTCACCATCGTGGGCATCACACTCATTCTTTTTACACTGGAGCCGTTTTTAGCCCTATTTGTGTTTTTACCGGTTCCGATTCTCCTTGTGGTTGGAAGGTTTTATTCCCGGCGCTCTCGTCGGATTTGGAAAGATGTTCGGGCGGCGGCGGGAGATTTAAACAGTCTTTTGGTCGAGGATATCCAGGGAAATCGCCTCATACAGACCTTTGGACTGCAAGAGCGGGAATCGAACCGCTTCGACAGCAGAGCCGCGCTTTTGCGTAAACGGACCCTGCGGGCAATGTTTCGATGGGCGGTTTACAGCCCAGGGACGACTTTTCTAACAAATCTCGGTATGGCCTCCATCGTTGCCATTGGCGGCTTCATGATCATCCAGGAGCGTGCGGATTTCACTATGGAGACGTTGATTGCGTTTTTCCTTTACGCCACCATGCTGTACCAGCCGATTAGCGCTTTGCATGGACTAAACCACATGATTGCCGCGGGCCGTGCCTCCGGGGATCGGGTGTTTGAAATCTTGGACGCGGCCGTTGACGTGGAGGAAGATCCCGAGCCGGTGGCTTTCGAATCGGGTCCGATCGGTTTGCGTTTTGAATCCGTAACCTTTCGGTATCCGGAACGTCCGGCGGTTTTGGAGGACTTGAATTTAGAGGTGCCTGCAAATAAGGTGACCGCGCTTGTGGGGCACACCGGAGCGGGGAAGTCCACCATCGCAAATCTGGCAATGCGCATGCATGACGTTACGGAGGGCAGCGTTTCCCTCAATGGTGTGGATATCCGTAAATACAGCCTGAAAGCATTGCATGAAAAGGTCGGACACGTTGCCCAAGATCCCTTTCTTTTTGAGGGGTCGGTTAAAGAGAATATGCTACTGGCCATGCCTGAGGCAGACGATGCTTCCATAATTCGCGCCTTACAGGGCGCGTCTGCCTGGGAATTTGTGGAGAAGCTACCGAATGGCGTGGATACGAATATTGGAGAAAAGGGCATCCGCCTCAGCCAAGGAGAAAAACAGCGGCTCACCATTGCGCGGGTTTTGCTTAAGAATCCACCGTTAGTCATTTTCGATGAAGCGACAGCCAGCGTTGACACGATTACCGAGCGTAAAATTCAGCTAGCCTTGGATGCGGTGGTTTTGGACCGAACGGTTATCGTTATTGCGCACCGGCTTTCCACGGTCCGCAAAGCGGACAATATCGTCGTTCTCGAAGCAGGCAAAATAATCGAGCAAGGCACTCACGAGGATTTACTCGCTCTAAACGGCGAGTACGCAAATTTATGGCATCATCAGGAAGATCTCATACCGGAATATGGAGCCACATAGCTTTTGATTTTAAGATGCCAAAGCCCATGCGCGCAAAAAGTAAAGAAAGGGTATTGTCAAATAGAGGTTTTGGACCATAGACTTACGAAACTGTGGGGGGTCTGTGGACACTCAGCAGACCACCACCACTCCTTAACGCAAAAAATACGATTATGGCCGCTGCCGGACAAAGCGACTCAGCTGAAAGCACAGAACGAACGCTCACCGTACAAAACAAGATGGGCATTCACGCGAGACCTGCCGCGATGATTGTACGCATCGCGAACAAGTACGAAGGCGAAGTGTGGGTTGAGAAAGACGACGAACAAGTGAATGGTAAAAGCATTATGGGCCTCATGATGTTAGCGGCTGGCCGGGGTTCAAAGCTTCGTGTAAAGTGTGGCGGGCCGGACGCGATGGCCTTTTTGGATGAGTTGGAGGCTCTGTTTGAGCGCCGCTTTGAAGAGGCTTAGTGCATTTTGGTTTCGGCAAGACGTTTTGCTTGTTTGGTGAGTAAGCCAAGTTGGGAAGCGCATCGTCTTTGGGCGGTATTTGCGTAGACGCACCGTAATTCCGCGATTGAGAGGACCATGTGCGGAGGCCGTCGAGGAGTTGTGCAACCTTTTCTAGCGTGCGCGAGGGCTTCTTTATGGCATTACTTTGGCCTTGAGCCCTAGCGGGAGAGGCTGGATTAAGGAGGGGGGAGCGGACCCGCGGGGGATTTTGCTTCAGCCTAAAACCCGTTGGTAGTGGCGGTACCAGTCGCTGTTCCAAACATTGTGCGGGTCACGGAGTCTCTTTTCTGCTAAAACCGCAGGTAATTCGGGGTAGGCGGTAGTGATTTGCTTACGTGTGGCGTGGCGATGGTAGGTCAGGTAATAGCTGCCTCCACGCTCCAGAGCCCGCACAATCAGCCGACGGAAGGCGGCTGCGGCGACGGACTCGCCGTGGGGACCGTGCTGTACGTTGAGATTGAAGATAACGCAGGCAAAAGGTTGGCGAGCCCAGGGGAGGCGGGTTTCGTGGTCGGGCTCAATCCAGCGGACGACGCCATAGACCAGATCAGTCTGGTGCCTGCGCATGTCCTCGCGGACCACTCCGAGAAAATCCACCAAGCGGTCGCGCGGCACGTAAAGCTCCGTGATCACCAGAGACTGCTTCACTCCGGTACCCAGGGCCTCGGCGATTACTTCGTGATAGTCGGGCAGATACGTGCTCATTTGCTGGTGATCGCTTGCGTATAATTGTCCGTCCGTGGTGCGGTAATAATCGAGGTAAGTTTGAAAAGCCCTGGCCTTGTCGAGGTGGGCGAGGGTAATGAGTTGCTTCCAGCGCTTGGTGGTGAGCCTTGCGTTTGCGGTCAGGTTTTCAGCACTGACGCCTGTGTCCTCAACTGGACGATAGACGGAGAGGACGCCGTCGCGCAAAAAGCCCTCGCTCTCCGTGGCGGTGGAAAACTGAAAATCGCCGTAAAGACAGCCCTCTGCAATGTTCTGTTCGATTCGGTTGGGAACGTCTTCGAGGTGGGTGATTCTGACCTCTCTGCGCACGGTGGTGCGTCGCATGAGCCGTAGGCGCAGGGAAGTAACGACGCCAAAGAGTCCATAGCCGCCGATAGCCAGAGCAAACCAGTCGGCATTTTCTGTACGGGAGCAAAAAATTTCCTCTCCGCTCGCCGTGACGAGGTTGAAAGATTCAATATCGCCGACAAATGGGGTGAGTTTGAGTCCGCGGCCATGGATGTTTGCGGCGAGCGCGCCGCCGAGCGTGAGGGCGTCGGCACCGGTTTGTTTCTGCTTGATGCACCATGGCTGGGAAACCCCCACCTGCCGCTCATCCAAGGTGTGCATAAGTTTACCCCATTGCACGCCTGCATCCACCTCAACAATGCCTTCCGCCTGATCGAAATCGCCGACTCCATTAACTCCGGACATGTCAATATGTGCGGAGTTGGTCCCAAAAGCCTGCGCACCCATGGAGTGGCGACCTCCCGCGACGCTGATGCCGTGTTGATGCCGTAAGGAAGTGCGAAGTGTGGCTAGTAATTCGTGTTGAGTTCGCGGGCGGAGAATCTGGTCAACCCGGGTCGGCGTCAAGCGGGAGTGGACATCGTTCACGATGAGACCTTGCGAGGTGGCTGAGTCGACGCGGAAGTGGCGACAACCGCTCAAGATACCGCCGAGACCAGCGAGTGAGACTGTATTGATAAAGCGACGACGGGACCAGGGCTTTTTCATGGGGTAGGTTGCTCGAGTACGGTTTATAGTGGAGGTCGCGGTTCGGGGAGGGGGAGGTGGGTGCGCGAGTCTGTGTGAGCGGCACCCATCGGGGCTATATGGCGGAGGCCACGGTGGCGGATGTGATTTCAGGAGGCGGCGTGAAGCACTGATTTGAGCTCTGCCTGTAGACGGGTACGAAGGGTTTTGGCTATGGCGAAAACCTCACGCTGAAGGTTTTCGTAGAGTGCCCGGCCTTCGAGGGTTTCGATCGCAACGGCATCGTAACCGAAAGCGGATACATCGTAGGGGCTGGCCCGCATATCCAGCTCGCGGGCCTTGACGGCCAGTTCAAAACAGGCAAGGAGGAGTTGGCTGCTCACCCAGGGAGTTGCCTTTGCCGCCCATTTGTAGAGGTCCATGTTGGCGTGGAGACAACCACCCTGTTCGTTTTCCTGGCGGGTGTCGAAGCTTGGTTGAAACCGGTTGAGGGGGCGGGCCTTTGGGGTGAAGAAACGAAAGGCGTCGAAGTGGCTGCAGCAGATGGCTCGGCTTTCGACAAAGGCATTGATCTCTGCCAATGGCAGGCGGAGGGGCAAGGTCTCCTGATGGCGGATGTCTCCCCCTGCATCGGCCCGGTAAACCATTGCCCACTCATGCAGCCCAAAGCAGCCAAAGTTGGCGGGACGACGCTGTGTTTGCTGGAGGAGTTGCAGGACCCAGGAGAGGCGTTCGCGCGTCTTTGCGCTCATCTTTTGTGGGTCAACAAACTGGACTGCACCACCATCCGCAAGACTGTAGTGACGCTCACTCCAGTGGGGCAAGGGTGGCGCGCCCTCCAGCGCTAGGGAGCTTCCATATCCAGGATGCCAGCGTTCCAGCAGGCTGGGTGCGTAGTTGTAATATACGAAAAGAAAATCGAGCACGGGGTGAGGCTCGTTGCGTTGTTTGCGCTGCCGGTAGGGGAGCGTCCACCGCTCGGCTTGGGCGCGGTGTTGCTGAGCTGCTTTTTCCCAATCCGCGCGCCTCCAACCCAGCCCCGCGCCGGTCGCGCTCACGGACTTGATCGGACTTTCACAGGACGCCTGCATCACGGGTAAAGAATCGCCGAGGAGGGATGGCTTAGGCGTAATTGTAAGTTTCGCCCTCGTGAAGGATGGAAACGTGGTTTTTACCATCGCTTCGTTCGGTTGCTTCGGTGCGGCCCACGACCTGAGCTGCCACGCCGAACGATTGAATTTTTGCGATGATCCCTTCAGCTGCCTCTGGCAAACAGTAGATTTCCATGCGGTGGCCCATGTTGTAGACTCGGAACATTTCTTCCGTCTGGGTACCGCTGGCTTTTTGAATTTCTCGAAAAATGGGTGGAATGGGGAGGAGCCTGTCTTTGATGATGTGAACGCCGGTGCCAAAGCGTAGGCATTTGGTTTGTCCTCCGCCGGAGCAATGAACCAGACCACGAATGGCAGCGCGGTCTTCCTTGAGCAAACGGGTAATGATCGGGGCGTAGGTGCGGGTGGGACTGAGCAGTGCCTCGCCCACGGTTTGGTTGGATCCTGGGAGCGGGTCTTCCATGCGGAAGGGGCCGCAGTAGACCAGAGCCGGGTCGGTTTGCGCGTCGGCGGTCTCCGGATATTTTTCGCGGTAGTAGGGCGAGAGCAGGTCGTGCCGGGCACTGGTGAGTCCATTGCTGCCGATGCCGCTATTTTCAAAAGTCTCGTAAGTTGCCTGTCCGCTACTGGCGAGGCCGATAATGCACAAGCCCGGGCAAATCGCAGCATTATCGACGACCTCTTTGCGTGGCATGACCACAACAGCGCAGGAGTCGACCGTGACAGTTGGTGTGAGATCACCGACGTCAGCCGTTTCTCCCCCCCCGCTGTGGACACCGAAGCCGTGTGCTCGAAGCGTCTCAAGAAAGGACTCCGTTCCTTGAATCAACTCAGCTAAAGCTTCCCCGGGGATGGCCCGGGCGTTACGGTTTACCGTGCTGGAAATGAGAATGCCCCGGGTTGCTCCGATACAGAGCAGATCATCGATATTCATGACGATGCTATCCTGCGCGGTTTTCCGAAAGGCGCTAGGATCTCCTGTCTCACGGTAGTGGAGGTAGGCGAGGGTCGATTTGGTACCGGAGCCATCGGCGTGGATTACGGCGCAGCGCTCGGGGTCGCGAGTCAGTACGTCCTCACCAATCTTGCAGAAGGCGCCGGGAAATAAGCCACGGTCGAGCTTATCCACGACACGGTGAACTTCTTCTTTGGAAGAGGAAACGCCGCGTTGGGCATAGCGATCAGAAAAAGAGGAGGGGGAGGACGCTTGGCTCACGGTAAAAATTGCAGGGCTTTGGGTGTGATGGTTGAAGCCGGAGGCTTGAATGAAAATTATCTAAGAGATGTGAGTTATACCACGTTTTTCTCGGTATCCTCAAGCTTTGCGATGGCGGCCATGATCCGCTTGGAAGCTTCGAGGTAGCGTTCGGGGTGGGCTTTACCGGGGTCATAATCGGCCGCCGCGAGCGGTTTGCCGTAGACCACGCGGATGCGTGTATTAATCCGAGGCAGTTTAGCTCCCTTTTGGTAGGCCTCAAAGCTCCCGAATATACGGACCGGAACGACTGTGGATTGGTTGCGGCAGGCGATCATTCCTGCGCCGCCCTTGGCTTCTTGGAGGGTGCCGTCCTCGGTGCGTGTCCCCTCTGGAAAAACCACCACAGCGCCACCATTACCGAGCACGTTAAAAATGCGTCGAAGGGACTTCACATCGCCATCTCCCCGGCGAACAGGAATGGCCTCGAGTTTGTCCAAAACATTGCCAAGCAGCCCCTTCCATAGAGTATCGCGCGCGAAGTAAGCCAAATGCCGGTCGATCATGCAGCCCACTGCGGGAGGGTCGAGAAAGCTTGCATGGTTGGCCGCAAAAACGACATCACCTTTGAGCGGTACGCGGTCGAGCCCACGAACATCGAAATCATAGGCGAGGTGAAAAAACCACCTTACCATGGTGCTGCAAACGCTGTAAAAAGTGGGTGGTCCGCGGTGGGGACCTACCCGGGAGGAGAGGGGCTCAAGGGGCTGCATGGGCGACTCTTTCACAAATATGGTTAATCACCGCAGCCAAATCCAGAGCTCCCGTATCGATGCGCTCGGCGTGGTCTGGACAAATGAGGGGAGCGGTTTTGCGGCCGGAGTCCATTTTATCCCGCTCAGAGATCTGGTCGGTTTGTCCCTCTTGGGCGCGGCGTGCGATGCGCGTAGACTCGTCTGCAAAAAGAAAAAAGGTGAAGTTTGCATCCGGGAAAATCACGCTGCCAATATCCCGCCCTTCCATGACCAGACCGGGCAGTTTGTGGTGGCGTGCGACGGCGGTTTGACTGCGCTGGTAGGCAAAAAGGGAGGACCTGACCGGGGCGAGTGCGGCGAACGCGGAGACTGCAGCATTTACCTCTGGCAGGCGCAAGTCGGTACCTTTGGGCGTTTTTCCGTTGATGATCAGTTTGGCGTGAAGCCCGTCCACCGCGGTTTCGAGTTTGATTTGTTCCAGAGCTTCGGCCAGGGCAGTGTTTTCCAGCGGCTGGACGCCCATTTTGAGCAGCGCCGCAGTCATCGCCCGGTAGTGTGCACCGGTGTCGACATGTAAAAATCCAAGTCGATCGGCCACGCCGCGCGCGGTCGAGGACTTACCGGTGGCGGCACCACCGTCGATCGCGATTACCGAAAAGCCTGTAGGATGAGACATAAGCCCGGGAGCATGGCGACCTTTCCCGAGGAAACAAAACAAAAAGTGGCGTTTTCAGAGGGAAATGACTTCGGGAATGTGCGCAGCCCGCTCGTAGAGCGCAATAACTTCGTCCGCGGAGTTTACATAGAGCTCAAAAGTCATCGCAACGAAGCGGCCTTTTCGGGAAGGGCGTTCGCTGATCGGCGCGTCGGCAAAGAGCTCAAGCAGCGCCGGTTTTTCACTTTCTGGTACGATGAACTTGAACGGGTAGTAAGCCGGCCAAGTGTAGTGCAAGTCCAGAGAGAAGCGGAAAGATTCTGTGGAAAAAGAACTGCTCATGGGAAGGAACATAAGTTCCATTACACTCAGGTGCAAACGCCAAGCCGCTTCACTGGGGACGGATGGCCTTTCCCGGATACGTTCCGAATGGCCTGTCCGGCCTCACTCTTGAAAAAACCGGGGCACGCCGTAGGGGCCCCCGAGTGCGGACCTTTCCTCATCCTCGTAATGGTTGAGGCTCATCACACCCCCCTCGGCGAGGGCCACCACCAACACGCGGGCGCGATGTGGTTTGTCGTAAAGATCTTTGAGATTTCTCTCCATGGGTGCGCCGTCGTCCATGACCATGGGTGCCCAGGAAACCGCCTGGTACTGACGCCGCCACCCTCGGGGCGTCGGGCTCCCGTCCAATTCGTGGGTGCAGTTTTCACAGGCCCGGAATTCAAGCACGGCACTGCCGTCGGCATAAAGCGTGTACCGGAAATCCGCGAGCGCGGGGTCGCGGTACTCGTTTGCATATAAACCGGCGTAAGCGCTCCGTTGAGACTTATCGACCTTGAGGGTTTTGGGTTCCCCATCGCGCGTGGTGTAGTGGAGTATGTGGTTACCACCCGCCTCGACGGGATCGGCTCCCTCGTTAGTCGTACGCAGGCGCGCACGCTCCTCTGCCATCGCGGCGGCCCGATCCGCACGCTCCCGCTCAAAGGCTTCTGCCATCCGCGCCTGCTCGAGCTCGTAAGCGCGGGTGGCGGCGGCATCCGCTCGTAAGACGCGGAGCATTTCACGGAGTTGATCCAGTTCCGGACTGTTGACGCCCGCCTGCTCAGCTGCCCGGATTTGTGCTTCCAGATGATCCACCATGGGATCCGCCATGGTCGGCGCGAGCATACAGAAATGAATGGCAATTAGCCAGAGACAGAGTTGTGCGGTGCGTAGCAAAGGAAAGCCCGGCGCAAGGAAGTGAGTAATTTGCCTAAGCATGGAGGGTGAATAGGTGAGGGAAGGATGCATTGTGGAAAGTTTTACGGATAGCTATCGACCTTAGGGTTGTGACTCAAATGTTCTCAAAAAACCAGTCCAAATAATTGATGATGAGCACTTAGGGTAAACCTCTTTGAATTTGCGGAAAGGCAATTGGAGAACGATCCGATAAAAAGCGAAGATGGCTCAGCGATTGGCATGGAATTATCGGTTGGAAGCTGTAGTTTACGTCCATGGTAGAAGAACGTTCCTCTAGTGTAGCAAAGCTGCGAAAAAAATGGCTACTACTCTCAATATTTGGCGTAGCGCTTGTTGGCCTTGGTATAAATTTGATTGGCGAGGCCATTATTGTGAAAAGTAATCCGCCTGAGGATGCGGGTCTAGCGCACATGGCGCACTGGTTTTGGGTGGGGCTTCCCGGCTTGGTTGCGCTTAACGCGGGTATTTGTTTCGTAGTAGATGCGGGCAAGCAGCGCTTTTGGATGGAATACTTGAGTCGGGGGGAGGACCCCAAGTAGCGAGAGCCTATGATTGCTTCCGTAAACGAGGGAGCCACCAAAGGTCTTGATCTTTTGCGGGATTGAACTTGCACCGGGCGTGCCGTTTTTTTCTCTTCAGAAATGCGAGCAATCCGAACAGCAGCCCGAGCCCTCATTGTTGATCAGGCCCGCGTGTTGGCGATTAAGATGCGGGATGCCTCCGGCGTTTTCTACATTTTGCCGGGAGGCGGACAGCGCCACGGAGAAACCCTTGAGCAGGGCCTCGCCAGGGAATGCGCCGAGGAGGTTGGAAGCGCCATCGAAGTGGGAGAGTTGGCATACGTCCGCGAGTACATCGGTCGAAACCACGATTTTTGTGCAGACCATCGTCATTTTCATCAGTTGGAAGTGGTCTTCCGTTGTCGACTGAAGGAACCGGAACGGATTGGGCAGGGCATCGAGATGGATAAAAAGCAAATCGGAGTGGAATGGCTATCGCTGGATACACTTTCCACCGCGCGACTCTATCCGCAAGTGCTCAAAACCGCCTTTTCGGAGCGTGATTTTGAGCTGGCGGTCGGCTACTGGGGTGACGTGAACTAGGAGGGTGTACGCTGCCTGACTTTTCCTTGCCTTGCGGAGCGGATCCACGCTTGCTTGAGCCTATGCAATCAGGACTCGTTTCGATCACTTTTCGTAAACTCAGCCCCGGCGAAATCATCCAGTTGATGGTTGAGCACCAACTGGTTGGTGTGGAGTGGGGTGGAGATGTTCACGTGCCTCCGGGCGACCTCGAAAATGCACAACGCGTTGGCGCGGCTACCCGTGACGCTGGATTGACCGTGGCTGCCTACGGTTCCTACTACCGCTGCCTGCCAAACCCCGAGCAGACGCCCTCGGCTGTGGTGGACACCGCGCAAGCATTGGGCGCACCGTTGATTCGCGTCTGGGCCGGAAACGAAGGTTCGGCGGGCATTGCTCCTGAAAAAAGAGCGAAAGTGACCGCAAACCTTTCGGTGCTCGTTAACCTTGCCGAAAAGGTGGGGATCAAAGTTGCGCTTGAATTTCATGCCAAAACACTGACTGACGATATTGGAAGCACGATCGATCTGCTTAAGGCGATCGACCATCCAAATTTGGGAACGCTCTGGCAACCCCCCAAGGGTATGTCATTTGAGGAGGCCAAGGAAGGATTGGAAAGCATCCTTCCTTGGCTTTGTAACCTTCACGTCTTTTCCTGGACGCTGGACGCAGATGGTAAAACCATACGGCACCCGTTGGCGCAGGCGGCTGATCGTTGGCCAGCCTACCTTGCCGCTGCCAAATCAGCATCTCCTGCCTTTGCGATGCTGGAATTTGTGCGTGAAGATTCGACAGAACAATTTGCCGAGGACGCCGCTTTACTAAATCAATGGCTGGGATCCCTCTAGGTTCAGGCGGCATTGAGTTTTTTCAGCGGAGGCCGCCCAGCGAAAGCTTGCCTTTTGGACGGTCCGCGTTTTCTTCCTTTGACATATACTGGTTTTGAACGGGGGCGTAGCTCAGTGGATAGAGCAGCGGTTTTCTAAACCGTTGGCCGTGGGTTCGAGTCCCACCGCCCCCGCCATTTTAAGCGATAGTTAGGCAGTCCTTTACATGTAAATCGAGCAGCATCATGTGCCTTTTGAAAAAGAGGAAGCGGTGATAAAATCCAAATAAGTGCCCACGCATGGGTCTCAGGATTATAGGTAGGGTTTCAATGGTTTGGAGATTGTCAATGGGCCTCTGGCAGGTATACTTACCTGCGTGTAGGTGATTTTCACGACACAAGCCAATGTCCGAAGCAAAAAAGTCCAAGCATGAACAGGGTCAATGGGTTCAGGGCCTCGCCAGATTTTTGGATAAAACTGATCACGCCAAGGCAGCGCTTTGGGACGATGCGCAAACGGAAGTTTCCATTGCCACGATTGGCGAAGTTGACGAGCGAGCACTCCGCCGTTTACTAGAGGAAACCTTGGCGGATCCCTGGGTGGGCCGAAACGACGGTGAGTCCGCCGGAGCGACGCCTGCCGGCTACCGGATACGCACGCTTCCCGGGCAGACCTTGATCGAGAAGGAGGCGGTCTGTATTTCCGGGACACGGCTGTGGAGATGGCGTAAGTTGCCTTGGCCAGATCCGGCGGAAGCGCTCAAGCACCGCGATGAGGAGGCGGAAGAAGACTGGCGGGTTTTGGCTGGATTGGCGGCAA
>PWZW01000064.1 GCA_003567255.1 Puniceicoccaceae bacterium
CGCTCGCCTTGCAATCGCCTGATTTCCTGAACCCGATCAGCCATGCTGGGGTCATAAAGCTGGTAGCCTGCGTCCGTCGTATCGGCCACCTCAAGAAGGCCTTCCTTCGTCCAAAACCGCAGGGTCGCATTGGTTTCGCCGGTGAGCTTGGCCAGCTGGCCGATACGCAGCCGTTGCGCCGGTACTGGGATCGGTTCTGCATCCGGGGACAATATCTTGAGGTAAACATCAAACGAGCGGTCCACTGCTTCTGCGATGATCTTGAAATAGTCTGCTTTGCTCCCGCCAAGCTGGGCTTGCTCCAACGATTGGATGTAGCGCAAGCGGTCTCGTTTTCGAATGAGTGCGGGCGGATAGCCGTTTTGCATCAGGATGCAATTCATTAACAAGCGAGCCGTGCGTCCGTTGCCATCGACAAAGGGGTGAATCGTCACGAGTTGGTAATGCGCCTCTGCCGCAAGCTCCACCGGATGCAGTTCCCCCAAGGTGGTGGTGTCTTTGATAAACCGGTTCATCAGGTCCGGCACTTTCGCCGGATTGGGCAACACCACCATGGAGCCCGAAATCCGCACCGGAATGGTCCGGTAGCAACCCGCATTACCGTCATCGATACCTCGCAGGATGGTTTCATGAATATCCAAAACCGCATGTTCGTTCAGATCCGTCGTTTCCCCTTGGGCCAGTTGCAGTATTTTTTGAAGTGCCCGGGCATGGTTGGTCGCCTCGAGGTGCTCAACCAAGGATTTTCCGCTGACCGTCAGCCCCTTCTCGACGACAACAGCGGTCTCCCTGCGGGTCAAAGTGTTGCCTTCAATCGCATTGCTCGTGTAGGTCAGCTCGACGATGAACCACTGCTCCAGATTCCGGACCAGTTCACCAGGAAGCGGGCGGGAGCTATCCAGCTTCGCTTTCTTTGCGGTGAGTTTACTCCATTCCATGCTCAAACCATTAAGTGTTACTTAATTGTTTACAATCAAAAACAACGTCAAAACCGATCATCCAACAGTTCAGGCAAGCAAGGTGCAAAGGTTGCACAATTTACGACAGTCAAAGGGCGACCAGACCACCTCAACGTACCCAAGCCCGTCGGCCGGTTTGTCCACAACATCCATCCGGTTACCCCGCTACCCGAAGCGGGGGCGTCTCACACCCGAAAGCGAATCCGCCGTGTGGGGAGCGAGACGCCCCCTCCGCTCGAAACGCGCTAAAGGAGTTCTACCAAATTTTCCAGCGCAGCCTTCGGGTCGCCGAGCGAGAGCATGAAGTCGAAGAAATCTAAGCGGTCCCCAAAAATCTTAATTTTTACGGAATGACCCGTTTGGCTGCTTCGGAATGACCCGTTTGGCTGCTTGAATGACCCGTTTGGCTGCTTGAGCTTCTGGTTTTTGTCATTAATGGCCTCTCGACGGGAGGATGGACGCAGTCACTTTTGTTTGCTTTGGCCGTTGCCGTAGGCCTCACCCCGGAGCTTCTCCCGGTGATTGTGAACGTCAACTTTGCCCGCAACGCCCGCCTGTTGGCGAGCCAGGGACTGATCATTAAAGACCTCGCCTCCGTGCATGCTTTCGGTTCGATGGATACACTCTGTCTGGAGAAGGTCGAAGCCCTTATCAGCGGTGACCCCCTAAAACGGGAGGTAAAATCGACCATAACAGCCCTGTCGACCGCAGGTGTCTCGGTGAAAATCCTCACCGGAGACGATGCCGCACCTGCGATCGCTGCGGCGCGGGTCGCAGGCATTGCAAATACCGACCACCCTCTGACCGGGTCTAAGATTAGGGGGATGAACGATGAAGCACTGGCCGCAGAACTGGACGAGTGTTCCGTCTGTGCCGAGCTGTCACCGACGGACAAGGCCCGCATCATTCGCGTTCTGCGCCTTACGGGAGACCACGTCGTCGGCTTCCTCGGGGAGGGGCCCAACGACGCGGGAGCGCTGCGGGCAGCAGATATTGGGCTCGCCCCCGAGGGCGGAGCCGCCCTCGCACGCGAATGCGCGGACGTGATTATGACAACGCACGACCTGCGTACATTATTAGAAGGTGTGGAAGCCGGGAGAACCGCTTTGGGAAATATTCTCAAATACATCAAAATCACGGCCAGTTCCAACTTTGGAAACGCCTTCAGCGTGGTCCTCGCCAGTGTTGTTCTCCCCTTTTTGCCGATGCGGGCCGTTCAGCTCGTTGCCCAAAATTTACTCTATGATCTCTCGCAAATCTTTCTTCCCTGGGACCGGGTCGACAATTCGGCTAAAGAAAAACCCCGATCCTGGTCAGCAGATTCGATTGGCCGATTCATGCTGATCTTTGGCCCACTGAGTTCCATTTTCGACGTCCTCACCTTCGCGTTTCTCTGGTACGTCATCGGAGCAAACTCCGTGGCCGAGCAGGCCGTCTTTCAAACCGGCTGGTTCATGGTGGGGCTAGCCACCCAGCTCACCATCGTTCACGTCCTTCGGACCGAAACCGTACCATTTTTCGGAAACCGTGCCATTGCACCGCTTGGCATTGCCACCCTGATCGCCCTAATTGTAGGATTAACCCTGCCGTTTTCGCCCGTCGCCCAGTGGTTCGGCTTCGAGCCGATGCCCTGGATATATTTTGGCTGGATCTTATTTACGGTCGCAGGCTACGCCCTGGCCGCGCAGCTGACCAAAACTGTCTACCGCCGTGTGTACGGGCAATGGATGTAATTGCGCTAACCCGCGCCGAAGGCTCGCCCCTTCAGATCGGCTACAACTTGCCCCGAAAATCAGCCCTCGCCCCTTCCATGGGCCCCGCCTTATCGAATCTTCATCGCTCGCGAAAGAGCGTTGAGATGGTTTTACTTCCCTGGATAACCTCCGGACGCAGATCTCAGTCTTGGCGGTTTTTTTTTAAGGTACTGGCGCAACCACCGTCGCCGCACGAAGGGCAACGTGAGCGTCGACAGGAAATAGGCCGTGGTGGGGATCCATGCGTGGAGCCACGGAGTTGGAATATTAATAATCCAGAACACCAAACTGGTCGCAAGATAAGTGAGCAGAAGAAGCAAAAATCTCCGGCATATCGAATTCTCCCAGGCTTTTTCTGACTCTACTTTACGATTGCGCTCGCCCACCCGCAGCATTTTTTTCTCAAGCGAAACCACCCGCCGTTCAAGCAAATCGACCGACATTTGACGATGATCCGAGGAGTGCCTATTCATGATGCCAAGAGAAAGACCAATGGTGGATAAGTTATTTCATGCGCTTCATTATTTTCCCGATATCGAAATGCTGAAGTAAGCCTGCTTAGGGCTCAATTCAATATTTTTTGGGTGTGGTCTAAACGTTTCAGGCGGTTGTTTAAAGCAGTGCGCTGTCGGTAGAGCATCGCTCAGCCTTCGGCTGGGGCGGTTTCCTCCGTGCCCCTGTGATCTCAGTGGGAGACCTGAACGCGCTGACAGTTTGCGGCTGATTTTGACCGGAATGTCCCTAACTCAGAAAAAATTTGGACTACACCCATTCTGTCAGGCTAACGCTGGTTCTGCTTGCTAAGTTCGGGGACTGGCTGTAGCATTGATATATGTCGTTGATTATTAAGGATCTGAATTGAGCGCTTCGGTTTACCCTAAGGGCATCGCCTTCTTAGGGAATTTTGTGCCGCGCCTGTGCGGCATTTCGACTTTCACCCACGATCTCTATCAGGCGATTAACACGGCCGCCACCGATGCCGATTGTTACGTTGCGGCCGTCACCGACACGCCGGAAGGCTATGACTATCCGGAGGCGGTGCGCTTGCAGTTTCAGGAGAAGGACCTTCGGGCTTATCGCCGGACGGCTGATATCCTGAATTTCAAGAACGCCGATGTGCTCTGTGTGCAGCACGAGTTCGGCATCTATGGCGGGCCCGCCGGGAGTCATTTGCTCTCACTCTTGAAAGAGGTGCGCATGCCGATCGTGACGACGCTCCATACCATTTTGGAAAATCCCACGCGTGAGCAAAATGCAGTCATGCATCAACTCACACGGCTGAGTGATCGACTCGTTGTGATGAGCCAAAAAGGACGCGAGCTCCTTCAGGTGGTTTATGGCGTCGACGCATCGAAGATCGACGTCATTGCCCACGGTATCCCGGACGTGGACTTCCAGCCGGCTGCGGTTTACAAAGATCAGCTCGGCATCCACGACCGCAAGGTTCTCCTGACTTTCGGTTTGATCGGCCCGGGCAAGGGAATTGAGCACGTGATCGAGGCGCTGCCGACCGTCATCAAACAACACCCCGAAGTGGTCTATGTGATCCTCGGGGCGACCCACCCGAAGCTGGTTGCCAAGGACGGCGAGCGCTATCGTCTCAGCCTCATCAGCCTTGCGGACCAGCACAAGGTGAAGAAGCACGTGATTTTTCACAACCGCTACGTTTCTGCCGACGAGTTGCAGGACTTCATCGGTGCGGCTGATATTTACGTGACGCCCTATCTGGACAAGGCGCAAATCACCTCCGGAACCCTCGCCTATGCTTTCGGCTCCGGTAAGGTCGTCGTTTCAACACCTTACTGGCACGCTGCGGAATTGCTGGCTGAGGGCCGGGGAGCCCTGGTCCCTTTTCATGACCCATCAGCCATGGCCGCGACGATCAACGAACTGCTCGACGATCCGGCACACATGCAGGTGATGCGCGAGCAGGCCTACGCGGCAGGGCGCAGCATGATCTGGCCCGCCGTGGCCAGGCAATATCTGGATACCTTCGCCCACGCCTGCGCCGACCGCCGCGCCATCGCCCGCACCGCAGTGGCCGGATGGACCCTGGAGAAGCAGCCATCGCTGCTGCCCAGCCGCCAGTTCAAGCACATCGCCCGGATGAGCGACGGTACCGGAATCTTCCAGCATGCGATCTTTAATGTGCCAAATTTCCATGAGGGCTACTGTGTCGATGATAATGCCCGGGCCTTCATCCTCGGCGTCCTGACCGCGGAAAAAGAAGTCCCCCCGACCGAACCGAAGGTTGCTGATCTGACTGCGATCTATCTGGCCTTTCTCGCCGCGTCGCTTGATTACGAGAGCGGCCGCTTCCGCAACTTCATGAGCTTCCAGCGCGAGTGGCTGGAACACGCGGGCAGCGAGGACAGTCATGGGCGCAGCCTCTGGGCCACCGGTCTGGGTGCAGCCCGCGCGGCGGACTACCATCACCGGAAACTTGCCGCACAGCTCTTCAGGATGGGCTTGCCAGTGGTTGAATCGTTCAGCTCACCACGCGCTTGGGCCTTCGCCCTCATCGGGATTGATCAATTCCTCCACCACGAGCCAACAAACGAACCCGCCCTCGCACTGCTAGGCCGCTTGACTGATCGGCTGAAGGAACTTTGGGCGGCGCATTCCAGCGAGAGCTGGCCCTGGTTCGAGCGGAGCCTGACCTATGAGAACGCCCGCTTCTGTGAAGCCATGATCCTGAGCGGCCAGCGCAACCAGGATGCCGGGGTCCTGGAAATCGGACTGAAAGCGCTGACCTGGCTCGCGTCGCTGCAGACCACCCCGACGGGCTGCTTCCGCCCCATCGGGAGCAACGGTTTCTATCCTCAGGACGACCGCCGGGCGGATTTTGATCAGCAACCGGTCGAGGCCCAAGCCATGGTCGCGGCATGCCGGACCGCTTGGCACGCCACGCAAGACGGTCGCTGGCTGGAGGAGTCGAAGCGTGCCTTCGAATGGTTTCTCGGCCGCAATGATCTGGGATTGCCGCTCTACGACTTCGCCTCCGGGGGCTGCGCCGACGGCCTCCATGCCGATCGGGTCAGCCACAACCAGGGAGCGGAGTCCACCCTCGCCTTCCACCTTTCCCTCACCGACATGGATGATGCCGAGCTTGATACGACGACACCCCCTCCCTGAACCTCCCCCTATGCCAACTATTCAATTTCAACGTCAATCCGTCAAACTGCTCCCCTCGAACAAACGGGTCATCCTCCGGCCGTTCATTCCCGGCCGTCGCACCCAAATCAATACGATCATTGCGCGGGTAGCCCGGCTCGACGATGCCGCCGTGGCCGCGCAACTCAAAGCCGTGCACCATGATTTCGGCAAGCGGCATCGCCACATCGACGCACAACTGATGCGCCACTACCGCCAGGTGCGCGACCACCACCGGCAGCCGAACACCCTCTCGGAAGCGCGCAAACTGCTCACCGGAGCCCTCTTCTCAGGCGAGTATTCAATCGAATCCGCTGCGCTGTTTAACCCGTCCATCGTCCCCCATCCAGATCAGTCCGACGCGCCCAAGGGCGGCCTGCGCTTTATCATGAGCATGCGCGCCACGGGCGAGGGTCACATCTCCTCGATCGAGTTCCGCGCTGGCACCCTCACGGCATCGGGCAAGATCTCGCTAGACAAAGTGTCCCGCTTCGTCACCCAACCGGAGGTTATTCCCGACCCCACCTTTCACAAACCCAGCTTTATTTTGAAGCTCGGCGAGATGGGTCTGCACCATGGCTTTGTCCTCGATGCCCTCGCCACCCTACCCGAGCATTTTACCCTCGGCGAATTGGAGCGCAACCTCACCGCCATGCGCCGCAAGCCGCACGCGAAATCGATCCATTTTGATCGGGCCCTCGAATTTATCAAATGGCTGGCGGATTCAAATTACGATATCCGGTTTTCTGATACACTGGCCGTTAGCGAACGCATCATTTTCCCCGTTTCCCTAAACGAGGCAAAAGGCATCGAAGACGCCCGCTTCGTCCGCTTCACTGAAGACGACGGGAGCGTGATCTACAACGCGACCTACACCGCCTACAACGGCCACACCATCCTACCTCAGTTCATCCGCACGAAGGACTTTCTCCACTTCAGCATCCTCACGCTCAACGGCGACGGGGTGCAGAACAAAGGTATGGCCCTCTTCCCCCGGCGCATCCGCGGGCGCTACGCCATGCTCTCACGGCAGGACGACGAGAACCTCCTCATCATGTTCTCCGACAGCCCCCACCACTGGAGTAACCCGCGCGTCATCCTGCGTCCGGAACAGCCCTGGGAGGCAGTCAAGATCGGCAACTGCGGCTCCCCCATCGAGACCAAAGCAGGTTGGCTCGTGATCACCCACGGCGTCGGTCCGATGCGCGAATACAGCATCGGTGCCGCGCTCCTCGACCTCGACGACCCTACCCGGGTGATCGGCCGCCTCCGCGAGCCGCTGCTCAGCGCCGAGCCGGGAGAGCGCGAGGGCTACGTCCCGAATGTCGTTTATAGCTGCGGTGCCATGCTCCACGGCGATACCCTCGTACTGCCCTACGCCATCAGCGACCGCGCCACCGTCATTGCCACCACCCCCCTCGAACCGCTCCTCGCCGCCTTGCGCGAAAAGAACTGATTCAATGAAGACCCTCACTCTCAATGCATCGCGGATTTTCCGCGATGCCTCCTCACGAACCTCAAAACCAGTAATCCACGATCATGGGCGATAAATCACCGAAATCCAAACAGAAGAACCAAAACCAGAAGCAGGGAAAATCCAGCGCCGTGCAAAAGGAAAAACAGCGCTTCATCGAGAGTAAAAAGATCGTCGCCCCCGCCGCGAAGAAAAAATAGCGACCTCAAGAGATCCGAGAGAGCCACGAACCACCTCCGCCTCCTCACGGGTCGCGCCTACCATCACTTATAGGATAAGTGCGCCAGCGGCGCGGGGGATAATCACGCCCTTATGGATTGTTGATTTCATAGGTTCCACCGAAACTGGATCGAGATTTGGAGACGGGAAGTTTTTCCTACTTTTTATCTCCGCAATAGCTAGAGGCTGGCGCCTTTCAGGATGCCTAGGCTCGACGTTGGGCAAGAAATTGAACTTGAGATTTTCGGCGGTCCGAGCATACTAATCGTCAATGAGCATTGCTGAAAAGATCATCCAGGATGATTGCGACACTTCGACCGGAGAAGCAATCCGAAGTGCTTGAATTTGTGGATTTTCTGAAAGGAAAAGAGAAACAAAACGAAGAAACCGCCCTAAGGAAGGCTTCACTTGCTTCAGCGATGCGGGGCATGGAGGCCGAGGAAAGCCTCTATACGGAATCGGATGTGATTGAAAAGATCGGATGATTTCCAAGGGCGATATTCTTCTTTTCCGGTTTCCTCTGTCCGATCTGGGTTTTGGCACGCTACGGCCCGCCTTGTTGACCAAAAGAATCCATGGCGGTTTTGATAATTGTCTGGTCTGCATGATCAGCACCCAGATTTTGAAGTCGTGTTGCCGGAGACGGTGCCCGAATTCGACAAGACCGGCCTGGAGAAAGAAAGTTTGATTCGGACAAGCCGACTTGCTGTCGTTCATCCATCTGTTTTCACCGGCAAGCTTGGAACTTTACCCACAGAGACCCTCAATAATATTCGCACCCGACTGGCTGAATGGATCCGAAGCGAGAGGTCCATCCAGTCGCGGTAGTCAACTCCGGTTCGCTCCGATCACCAAATCCGTGACGCACCCAAAAGACTGAGCGGTGCATCCGGCGATACCAGCGTACTGCCCGACTCGATAGCGTGCGCCGCAAGGAGCCGATCAAATGGGTCATCATGCCCCTCCGGCAGCATGCCTGAGCGGTAGATAACAGCCTCAACCAGTGCCAAATCCTCTAATTGGAAAAACGCACGACGAGAAGGAATCCAGCTTTCTGGCGATTCCGGCAACGCGAGTTTACCCGCTCGGTGTTTTAGAACAATTTCCAACACGCTGACCTGGCTCAGTTGCCGAATTGTGCGGGGATCATCCAGCACTCGCTTGGCACCTGCGGAAATACGCGCAGGCTCCAAGGCCAGCCAAAGGAAAGTGCAGGTATCTAAAAGCGCGTTCACGACAAGCCCCAGATCCGCAGCTCTTCTTGACTCATCGGACGGAGCGCCTCATCCGCAACTGGAAACGGCTGGTCCATCATTTCCCCAACCTTGGGGCGTGTTGCGGGGGGGGCGTAAGGTACAAGCTTCGCCAGAGGTTTACGTCCACGAGATATGACCACGGTTTCCCCCCGACTGACTGACTGCAGCAGTGACGACAGGTGCGTTTTGGCTTCATTGGTGGCGATCATTTTCATAATAAAATAGAACTTATCGCGCAAGTTGACTAAGTCAACCAATTTCATTGATTCAGAAACCAAACTCATCCCATACCACCTTAACGCACCCAAGCCCGACGGCCAGTTTGTCCACAAACATCCGTCCGATGACCCCGCTACCCTGAGCCGGGATGTATCGCCCCGAAAGCGAGTCCGCCGTGTGGGGAGCGAGACGCTCTCACTCCGCTCGAGACGCGCTAAAGGAGTTCAGCACAATTTTCCAGCGCAGCCTTCGGATCGCCAGGTGAGCGCCATGGAATCGATGAAATCAAAGCGGTCCTCGAAAATCTTAATTTTTACGGAATGACCCGTTTGGCTGCTGCCGCGGGGCTGTTGTACGCTTAGCAGTCGTCGAAAACTCAGCAAAAGCGCGAGCCTCCTAGTCAAAAGGCCCGACAATAAAAACCTGACCACAGTACATGCATTTTGAGTGTCGCTTGCTGTTCATACGTTTGCATTTCGTACATTTGATCGAGCTGGACTTCTTTTTCTTGTGATCGTACACCCCGTCTTGCAGATCGATTTGCGTCATCCGCTCAATCAGATCCACCTCCTTCAGCTTTTTGTCCTCCTTGATGAATTCCCAAAGCGACTCACAAATCAGCTCAAGCTTGTCGACCCTCGCCTCAAGATCGCGGATTTTCGCTTTGGTATTCGCACTTATCGGAGAGTGCTCGCTAAACAGGCGTTGATAATTTCCGGATGATCCGTGATTCATATGCTGCAGGGGTCGGTATTGTTTAACAACGCCGATAGCTCACCATGAAGTTGGCTTTAGGGCGAGTATGATTTGAGCTCCACCGCAGCTTGCTTCGCAAAGCTATAGACCACCGTCACCGCCCCCCCTTATCAAAAATACCCAATCGGCCATCGACACAGAGTGCACGGCCTCCGCCGAAAGTCGCCCAATGTAGTCTACAACATCATACATAGGATCGATTTCTCCCGCGGCGCAGCTGAATAATCAATATCCGAAGGGCATGAACCAGCATGGAGTCCATAGCAGGGGTCAAATGTAGAATTTTAATATTCAGGTGGAAAAGGTTAAAATCTACACATGATTCCTTCGCCGTTTCTCAGGAATCCACACGGCGTGGAGATCACGGTGTTCACAGATCGGATACCCTCGATGAAACATCCGCAAAAAGATCCGCACAGATAACAAATATTGAAAATCTTCTATTACATAATCAACTGATTAATAAAATCTTGCAAATTTAATAAATGCGCATAATTATCCGCACATAATTATGAAAAAAACCTTACAGATCGCTTCAATGGAGCCGCTCATTCCGCGCAGCGACTTGCGACCACTTAGCGAGCTGTCTCGACGTATCTTCCTGCGGGCAGGCAGTTTACAGGGCATCCTCCCGCCCGCTTCCGTTCAACAAATCGCCGCACTCGTCACCGGCATGAACAGCTACTATTCAAACCTGATCGAAGGGCACCGTACCTACCCCGGCGAGATGGAAACCGTACGCCGAAAAGGCTTCTCCGCCGACCCCAAAAAACTGGCGCTTCAAAAGCTCGGCTTTGCCCACGAGGAAGTCGAGCAACTGATGCGCGCGCGCCTGCAAGCCGAGCCAGAACTTGAGCCTTGCAGCAATGAATTCATTTGCTGGCTACACCGCGCGCTCTACCAGCGCCTCCCCGCAGAGTTCCGTGTCGTTAAAAACTTGGCGGGCGATTCGGAATATCCCGTCCACCCCGGTCGCTTACGTGACCATCCGGCCGGCGTCGGGCACCACAGAGCGCCCGAACATCCGCAACTGCCAGCCTTCATGTCTCGCTTCGAGCAGGCTTATGCCACGCAAGCGATCACACCGACCGACCAACTCATCGCCGCGATGGCCGCCCACCACCGCTTCATGTGGATTCACCCTTTTTCCGATGGTAATGGCCGTGTCGCCAGACTCATGACCACCGCTTACCTGATACGGATCGGAGTCGACGACCTAGGCCTCTGGTCATGGGCGCGTGGTCTCGCCCGTGCGCAGAGCGACTATTACGAATACCTCGCCGAAGCCGATCACCCCCGGCGCGGCGACCGAGATGGCCGGGGCGCACTCAGCGAAGCTTCGCTCCGCGTATTTATCGAGTTTGCACTCCGCACAGTGCTCGATCAAATCGAGTTCATGGGCAACACGCTCAACCTACTCAAGCTGGAGACACGCATGGAAGACTTCTTCCGTCGCGAGCAGCCAATTGGCACACCCAAACAAGCCGACGACTTTGTCCGCATTCTCCTCGAAGTGCTGCGCCGAGGTGAGCTACCTCGCGGTCAAGTCGGCTCCCTCGTACATAAAGCCGAACGAGCCTCCTCGCTGCTCATCAAGAAACTCGAAGCCGTCGGCTATCTGACCAGCGATGGCCCGAAAAAACCGTTAAAGATCGCCTTCCCACCCGATCTACGCGACGCCTGCTTCCCCAGTCTCTACGTGGCAGGATGATCACCTAAAATGGGAGGCGCGAAGGGGTCAGGAGGCGCGAAGGGGCCAAACGTAGATTTTAAATGTTTTTTCATCGATTTTGCCGAATCAAGTTCGTCACCCGGAATGGATGGCCCATCTTCAAGCGGTTGGCAATCCAAAGGTTGCCTGCCGTTGTACGGGCTCGGAGGTTGAGGGCTATCTCGACCTTCCAGTCAGCGCCTTTCCGGTCCGTCAACAAGTCCGCTTCATTTTTCCCGACC
>PWZW01000299.1 GCA_003567255.1 Puniceicoccaceae bacterium
CCAAACTGTTCGTATGAAAAAATTTGTTAAGGGCGATATCGACGGGCTTTTCGCGCTCGGCTTGGACAACTTGATTATGTTTTTGCTGATGAACGCCCTCTGCCTGGGTGTCCTCGGCTTCCACCCCGAACTGTTTTTTTACCGGATCCTTCCAGCCAGTGCGGTTGGCCTCTTGATTGGCAACCTATACTATGCGCGCATGGCCCTGCAGCTTGCTGCAAAAGAGAACCGGACCGATGTCTGCGCCCTGCCCTATGGGATAAGTCTCATCACTATTTTCGTCTTCACCTATGGCGTCATGCTACCGGTAAAGCTGCAGGTATTGAGCACCGGAGGGAGTGAAGCCGAGGCGGTCCGGATGGCGTGGAGCGCGGGTATCCTTGCGGCGGTAGTGGCGGGCGTGGTGGAGCTCTGTGGCTCTTTTTTCGCAAGAGCCCTGCGGCGTATTACGCCGCGGGCGGCGCTCCTTGCAGCCATTGGGGGAATTGGTTTTTTCTTTATCGGGGCAGACTATTTTTTTCGAGCGTTCAACTTCCCCGTGGTGGGCATTCCCACGCTTATCCTAACCCTTGTTATCTACTTTGGCCGCCTGCAATTTAAGCGCGGGCTTCCCGCCGGCATGTGCATTGTGGTCTTCGGACTGGCCCTGGCCTGGTCCCAATACTTGCTCACTGGCACGGGCGTGGTGTCGGGAATCTCGCTTGAAGTCGATTTACTCGGAGTCCACCCACCGATCCCGGCGTTTGGCGAGTTAATCAGTGCAATTCCCTATCTATTTGCCTTTTTACCGATCATTCTGACCATGGGTTTTGTTAACCTTGCGGGGTCTATTATGTGCCTGGAATCTGCCGCTGCTGCGGGAGATGATTATCCGACCGTACCTGCCCTACTCTTCAATGGCCTTGGCTCCATTGCCTCGGGCCTGTTTGGTTCTCCATATCCGACAACGATTTACATTGGCCATCCCGGCTGGAAGCAGCTTGGGGCAAGGGCTGGCTACTCTACCCTAAACGCGATTTTCTTCACGCTCATCCTTTGCACGGGGGCAGTGAGTATTGTGGTCCAGCTGATTCCCATTGAAGCAGGGATGGCGATCCTAATCTGGATCGGATTGACCATGTTTAGTCAGGCCTTCAGTGCCGTCCCGCGGAGTCACATCCCGGCGGTCGCCACGGGACTCCTACCGGCGGTTGCCGCCTTCGCATATCTGATTGCACAACGCACCTGGACAAGCCTCGGCTATTTCCCGGGAGGGAAATCGCTCCCCGAGAGCACCGCACCTTTTTTGGCCAACGACTTCTACATCGATGGGATATTTACGCTAAACGCGGGATACATTTACACCTGTCTTCTTTTGACCGCCATGATGGTATGCGTAATTGACCGGCGCTTTACTGCAGCGGCCCTTTGGGCGCTCGGGGGCGCCCTCTTATCAGGCACCGGATTTATCCACGGCTACCTCTACAGCTCAATGGGATATTCGGAGGTGCTGGCGAGCAGCTGGAATTGGGTGGGCTTTTATCTCATAACCGCATGCATCCTCTACTTTATTCCGCTGGTTACCAAACCAGCCCCGGATAAGCCGACCACACCCCTCAAAGAATAATCAATTGCCATGGCCAGTCCCTTCTCCGATAATCAACTATCTTGAAACCCAAATCCCGCCCCTCCCTTAAATCGTTCAATCCGCTGAACCTTCCCCGAATGGTGGTAAATCCTTTTCGGAACCGGGTTCAATTTTTGATCGAAGCGATTCTTCTCAGCGGGACCCTGGGGAGGCTTTTTATCGCAGCCATGGTGGTCCTTTGCGTGGCGGTCGTCACGGGGCTCGCAGGATATTTCGTAACCTTCAACTCGACTCAGGCATTCGCCCATCCGCTGGACGCCATTTGGTGGGCGTTCCTTCGCTTGAGCGACCCGGGGTATCTGGGCGACGACGAAGGCGCTCTGTTACGCATCATTTCCACACTGGTCACCATTTTAGGTTATGTCCTTTTTTTAGGTGTGCTGGTAGCCATCCTTACTCAGGGATTAAACGAGCGGATCAGAAAACTGGAAATGGGGCTCACGCCAATCAGTGCGAACAAGCACATTATTCTCCTTGGCTGGAACCACCAAACCCCGGCGATGGTGCAAAAATTCATCAACTCGGAAGGCAGAGTGAACCGCTTTCTCGCTCGGGTTGGAGCCAAAAGACTAAAGCTTGTGCTCTTGGTCGAGGAAGTCCATGCGCTGCATATGCAGGAAATCAGGAACTATGTCGGGAAAAAGCTAAAAGCTCAGCAGCTCATTTTTCGCTCGGGAACCCCCCTCCGGTTGGATCATTTAATGCGCATCGACTACCTCCGTGCCAGTGCAATCCTACTGCCCGCACAAGACCGTGGCACTCAGCAGTCGATGACCCGCTCCGACGACGCCGCGATCAAGACGATCCTTTCGATAGCAAATAGTCTGCATTTATCCGGCGTTGAGCAAGCGCCACCTCTACTCGTTGTGGAACTGTACGATCCGCGCAAAGTTTCCATTGCCCGCGAAAGCTATCGCGGCCCGATTGAGGTTTTGGCTGCGGATGAAGTGATCAGCCGCATGATGGCACAAATCATACGGCA
>PWZW01000068.1 GCA_003567255.1 Puniceicoccaceae bacterium
ACGAGATGCCTGCAAATGGTGGACAAATGAGACGTGTACCCACCAATATCAGCGGCTATTGTGCAGAGCCTCACTGGAATCCCCGTGACGAAAATCTAATTGCATTCACAGCGGCCGTTGCGGGAGGGTTTCAAATTGCGGTGTACGACGCGCAGAGGGGTGAGAGCCGTTTCGTCACGCAAGTGCGCGATGCCGCAGTCGAGCCTCATTGGCTAAACGATGGACGGCATTTAATCTTTACGGAGCGCCGCGACGGGACGAAGCGCTTGATCCTCCTTGATACGGTCACAGGAAAAACATCTGCGCTGCACGCTCCGGCCTTTGGGGATGCGTCTCAGGCCTCTGCGGTGTATCCGAGGCGCTAAAGCGAGGGGCTTTTTAACGCTGACGGTTGAGTGGTTATGATCGAAATGGAGCCGTCAACTTCCGCGCCTACCTTGGTTGTTTTGGCGGCAGGCATGGGTGCTCGCTATGGTGGTCTCAAGCAGCTTGAGGCGGTGGGGCCCGCAGGTGAAGTGATTTTGGATTTTTCTGTAAGGGATGCGATCGCTGCCGGGTTTGGGAAAATCGTGTTTGTGATCCGTCGTGAGTTTGCAGACGCATTTTCGGAGCGGGTGGTGTCCCGTTATCAAAGCCGGATTTGCACAGCGGTTTGCTTTCAGGAGCTTGATGATTTGCCGGGGGGGGTGAAAACTCCCGAAGGCAGGAGTAAACCTTGGGGAACCGCCCATGCGGTATATGCCGCAAGAAAGGCTTTGAGCGGACCTTTTGCGGTGATCAATGCGGATGATTTTTATGGGCGGGGAGCATTCGTGAGCATAGCACGCATGATCTCCACCTTTGACTCTCAGGAGCCACGCCTTGGACTCGTAGCCTACCGTCTAGATCGCACACTCTCTGAGAACGGTGGGGTCAACCGTGGAATCTGCCGAGTGGACCAAGGGGAGTTAAAAGGAATTTCAGAGCACCTGGATATTCGACCCGAAGCAGATGGTCGGATTACTGGAATACATCCAGACGGGAAGCGCATCGCCCTTGAGCGCGATAGCTTGGTTTCGATGAATTTTTGGGGCTTCAATCTCAAATTTCTCGAAGTGATTGAAGAGGAATTTAAGCGTTTTTTGAAAACTCAACGGCTCACTCTCAAGGCGGAATGCTACTTACCTCATGTGGTCGATCAGCATTTAGCCAGCACCGTATCCGCGAGTTGCTCGGTGATGGTCACCGAGGAAAACTGGTTTGGCGTAACCTACCCCGCAGATCGGGCTAAAGTAGTATCCGCGTTGCAAACCCTGATCGATCAGGGGCAGTATCCGGTAATCTAGAAAGTGGCCTCCGGTAGGGGATTGGTGGCGTGGTCATCGCGGGGCGATTCAAGCAAAGCGCATCCTCTTCAAGCCATAATGGCGGCATGTCGAAGCCTTTTTTTGACAACAGGAATTCGCATCCTAGAGGTTTTGTCACACTAAAAAACCCTTCGATCATCTGAATCGAAGGGTTTAAAAATGGCCTCCCGTAGGGGATTCGAACCCCTGTCGCCGGGATGAAAACCCGGTGTCCTGGACCTGGCTAGACGAACGGGAGGAAGGCGAATAAGCATTTGAAGCTAGCTTTCAGGATTGCTTGTGCAAGCACTTTTTGGATTTTTTTATTTCAATGAATCTGCCGCAGTTTCGATAGGCGGAGGGAATGAAGAAACCTTTTTCGCTTGCAGTAATCCAGAGCGCGTTCGGCGGATAGCTTAGATTTTTTCGACAATCTTATCTGCCAAACCGTATTTGATAGCTTCCGGTGCGGTCATGTAAAAGTCGCGGTCGGTATCCTTCTGGATTTTTTCCAAGGGTTGGCCGGATGCTTTGGAGAGGATTTCATTCAGCTCGTCGCGGAGACGCTCCATTTCTTGTGCTTGAATGTGGATATCCACGGCCACAGCAATCATTTGACCGCTGATTAGGGGTTGGTGGATGAGCACGCGGGAGTGAGGATAAAGGAAGCGTCGACCTTTCTTTGCCCCGCAGAGGAGGATCGATCCCATGCTGGCGGCCATTCCGGTGACGTAAACATTGATCGGAGAAGAGATCAGCTGCATGGTGTCGTACACGGCCATACCTGCGGTTATGGAGCCACCGGGGGTATTGATGTAGAAATCAATGTCTTTCCCGGGCTGCTCTGCTTCGAGGAAAAGGAGTTTCTCGGTGATATCCCGAGCAGTTTTGTCGGTTACCGCGCCCCAGAGAAAAATCTTACGCTCGTCGAGAAATTTGTCTTGGATACGCGCGCTCGCGCTCTCCTTCTTTTTTTCGTCAGAATTCTTATCGGCCATGTTTTGCATATGTATGTGATAAAGGCGGTTTGTGCTAAAGGTGCAACCGAAAGGGTGGAAATCTTTAAGGCAAACGCAATGTGTGGCTTATTTGTTTTTTGGGCTGGCTTCAATCTTTTCGACCCGTTTGAGGTGTCTACCACCCTCGAAGGGGGTTTTTAAAAACACATCAACAATCTCAAGTGTCGTGGGGATATCGACTGTTCGGGCTCCGATGGAAAGGGCATTTGCGTCGTTGTGAAGTCTCGTCATCTCCGCTGTCCAGGTGTTCCAGCAAAGGCCGCACCGGACGCCCGGCACCTTATTGGCAACGATGGCCTCACCGTTGCCGCTCCCTCCAAAAACGATGGCGAAGCGGGCCGCCCCCGAAGCAACCGCAGCGGCGGCGGGGCGCACAAAGTCCGGATAGTCGCAGGCAGTGTTGGTATCCGTACCAAAGTCGGTGATTGCATATCCGGCATCCTTGAGGTGTTGGGCGACGGCTTGTTTGTGGGCATATCCGGCATGGTCAGTGCCAAGGGCAATGGTGGGTAGCGATGAATTCATGAGAGAGCTAAAGCGGTGTCGTGTGTTTTTGGCAAGGCTTCTGTCGGGCTCACCTCCGCAAATCAGATTTTTTCGACAGAAGACGCCGGGGAAGCGGAATTGAGCGATTTCAGGAGCTTTGCGGCGATGCCGAAGCGAAGGTTGTAGAAGGAATGGACGCAGCGCTCGACCCCTGCGTATTCCATTGCTGCGTTGATGGTGAATAAAGCGACTGGAAGGATATCGGCTCTTTTCGGCGGCAGGAATGGAAGCTGGACCCTTTCGGCGAGCGGCATTTTTGCGAGTCGGTGAGCCAAATCCAGAAGATCACCCCGGGTAAGCGTAGCGGCTGAAGCCTCAACGGTGTTTCCTGCCTCCCCGGCAAGGATAGCACGGGCGACGGAAAAGGCCCCTCCGGTGGCGATGAGCTGGGCGCCTTGCGTAAAGGAAAACCCCGAAGTGCTGAGGGTTTGCAAAGAGTGTTGGTGGACATACTCAATACTTTCCGGGGACAGTGGTGCGGATGCATTATCGGTGCAGAGTTCCAGCATACGGACGGCACCCAATTGAAGAGATACCATAGATTGCGGCTGTAAATTTTGGAAACTGATGAACTCGAAGCTTCCTCCACCGATATCCATAAGGTCAAAAGATCTCCAATCCATACAGGCAGGATCGCAGGCGATGCCATGAGCGATGCCCTCAGCCTCTTCCGTGCCGCTAAGGATTGAGCAATCCAAGCCAGTTTTCTGTTTAATCGCGGCGATGAACTCAGGCCCATTTTGAGCATCCCGCACCATGGACGTAGCAACGAGCGCGATGTGTTTTGGTTCGCGGTTGAGTGCGCGTCGATGGAGCTCAACGACACTTTCCAGCCCTGCTTCGAAAGCAGCTTCAGAAAGTCTTGGGACTGCCTTGCTAATGCCTTCGCTGATACGCGTTTCCAAAGTTTTGGAATCCACGACTGCTAACGGTTGCCCGCCATTTCCAGGGGCAGCGACGAGGAGTTTAATCGAGTTACTACCGAGATCAATGACTGCCACGGATGCATTTTCAGAAGTGGGCGTTTTGAACATAGCACTAAGATGCGAAAGGGAATGACCGTTTTGAGGCGAGGGAAAAATCTCTACCAAAGGCTTTCTCCCGTCCACTGTTTGAGCGCCTGTGCGGAAGGGAACTGAAGTTCGGGATAAAAATGCAGCTTGGTCGATGCCTCTATCTGGGCGATTGAGGTGAAGAACGACGGAAGCTCGGCATGGGGATCGTGGTTTAGCGGAAAATGCCAAGCGAGGGCCCGTAGTTCGCCCTCTCTATTTAAATCGGTGAGGATGAGGAAAGTTCCCGCCCCCAGGGGTGTACTTGCGTGAGTCTTTCCGGCAAAAAACCAAACCGGAGGAAAGCGCGCGGCATAATTTTGATGAAAGCGCTCCCATATTTTTAAGGGAGCACCGGAACCGGCCGTTGAGAGCACTTGAGGCAGCGGCGGGATTGCTGCGGCCTCGGTCAAGATAAGGCCGAAACAGACCGTCTCGCCTGACGGATCGCGCAAAAGAGCGGACCCCTGGTCGATCGCCATGGACCGGAGGGACAGCCCCACGGAAGAAACTGGTTTTCCGCCGATCCATGGGCCTTGGGGAATCAGCTCACCACCATCGACGACGAGCCCTGAAGCGTAAGGCAATGCGTCGAGCACCCTCCCGCGGAGAGGTCCGACGGCCCCATCTGCCCCGCTGGTTGGCAGGGAGCGAACGATTTCCGCGACCTGTTCCTCCAGTTGTTGTCGTTGCTCAACGGGCAAGTGGGGATAAAGAAAATAGCCCCCGATTACGAGCATCGCCACAAATAGAAAGCTAAACCCGATGCATTTTAAAAACGCGGACAGGCATCCCCCGTGACAGTTGCCCAAGCTTGGCCGATGGTGGTGGACGTTCATGGACCCAGAGCAAAAGCCCTTGGCCGCATTTATTCAAGACCGAGCTTTTCCAGTTTGGGCTGGATAACAAATTGGCAGTAGCCGGCATCAGGATTTTTTCTGAAATAGTCCTGATGGTAATCCTCCGCCATGTAAAAGACACCTGCTTCGCTGATCTCTGTAACGATAGGACTATCGAAATCAGCTTGTGCCGCCGCCTTCGAAGCCTCCGCCAGCGTTTTTTGTTCGGCGTTGTGGTAAAAGATTGCGGATCGGTACTGAGTTCCGACATCGGCCCCCTGACGGTTTAGGGTGGTGGGGTTATGCGACTTCCACAGCCAATCGAGCAGGGTCTCGTAGGAGACTTGCTCTGGATCGTAAGCGATGCGGACGACTTCAGCATGGCCCGTCTGTCCAGTGGAGATTTGCCGGTAGGTAGGATTTTCGAGGGATCCGCCGGTGTATCCCGAATCGACCCTGAAGACACCGTCGATACTTTCGAAGACAGCTTCGACACACCAAAAGCAGCCCGCCCCGAAGGTGGCAATTTCGTGAGGAGTTTGAGCGAGGATTTCTTTAGGCATATCGGTACTTTCGTAGGTTGAGGCCGATGAACTACCGCAACCCGAAGTGGTAAACAAAGTGACCAGCAGGGAAGTAATGACGGGTAATCTCATCACTTAAGCTTATGGAATTTGGCGAAGGGTCAACCCTCGGCTATGGATTCATACCAGAGTATGCTTGTTGCTTTGGAAGGCGAAAACAGCATCGAAAATGTTCAGCAAGGTAGCAAAGGCTGGCCTCGGGAAGAAGCGAGTACGTTGTGCGCTTGACCCATTGCCCTCAAGAGGGATGCTGATGCCGTATCTGTTTAAGCGGGAGTCTCCTGCACGAACCTTTGCCTTTCTAAGTTATGCTATCTTTTCAATTATTTGGAATCCCGGTGCGGATAGAGCCTTTTTTTTGGCTTACCATGGGTTTTATTGGATTGCTTGTCGTGGGTGGCGATCCCGGTCAGTTCCCCATGATTCTGGTCTTTATTTTGGCCGGCTTTTTGTCGATCCTCATCCATGAGCTTGGGCATGCGGTCATGATTCGGAAGTTTGGTTTGCCGACCTCGATTACGCTAATTGCGTTTGGCGGTTTCGCGAGTTATCCGTCGGGAGTTTTGAATCGGAAGCAGTCGTTTCTAGTCACCGCTGCGGGGCCCGGGATTCAGCTACTATTTGGCATTCTCGTATTGATGTTGCTGCCATACTCCCCGATTCCCCGCGAATCGCTTTTGTATCTATGTGGCCAATACTTTATGCTAGTGAGTATTTTTTGGGCATGCTTAAATTGTCTACCAATCTATCCGATGGACGGTGGTCAAATGCTCGCGGCGGTGCTCGGTCCAAAGCGCGAGCGCTTCGTTTATCTGACCGGGTTTCTCATTGCGATTTTGATTGGTGCTGTGGGCTTCGTAAGCCTCGGAGCTATTCTGCTTCCCATTTTTATGGGCTTTTTTGCCTGGAAAAATTGGCAGGATTATCAGGCGCACAGCGGGCGTTAGTTTGCTTGAGGATGGCTTGGCTTTTCGATCGGGGTATCGAGCATTTGGCTGAGTGCTTCGATAAAGTAGGCCTCAAGGAGAGAAAAATTAAAGTCCGTGGGGAGGTCTGCGCGGGCGACAGATCCCTGCACGAGTAGGCCTTCCCGAGTCCTGCGAAGGGCCGCACCCGCCAGTTTCTTGTGACCCTCAAGCATGAGATCAAAAGGGACTGGGTTGTGAAAGCACGAGGCCGCCATCCCGGGGCTTTGCTCCGTCCGGTTTGCCTGTTCGGCGCAAGGGCAAGGGTGGAGCAGAGCTTCGACACCCAGATTGGCAAAAGCTTGGTTCAAAGCTTTATGGAGACGCGCGTAGATGGTGCTGCTACGTTCCCTTGCGAAAGGTGCGTTGCGGGGCAGTGAAAGTGCATAGGTCCAGTCGTTTTCATGGTCAACGAGGCCGCCGGCGGTGGGTCTTTGCACAAGTTGTGCTCCTGGCCTGATCGACCCTGTCAAAGCGGCGACCTTTTGAGTGTAGCCGATGCTGATGGCATCTTCCGTCCAGGCGTAACTTCGAAAACGGGCAGCAGTCGCAAGGCTCCTTTCCAGCGGGAGGCGCTCCACACCTGGGTACTTCTTGGCTGCATTTGCGGGGCCGACCAGCATTGCCCAGTCAAAGGCCATATTTTGAACCGCACTGGCGGCGGCGTATGGGTGCCAGAACAAGCGCATTAGCGACGGGCCTGCGCATACCAATCACGGAGCGCCGGCGGGATGGAAAGCTCGGAGATCTGGCGTTCGATCGAAGCGGGGAGGGTCTTTAATTTCCCCACCAACGGGTCGAGAGTGAAAGCGAGGTGACAAGCCTCTCTGGGTTGCTCACCCGAGTCGGCCAAGCTGCCTTCCTGGATTAAATCGGGAGAAAGGCTAAAATTTTGGAGGATACGCTGACCGAGTGCGTAGCGCGTGATGGTCTCTGAACCGGCCCAGTGAAAAATGCCATGCAGGTCGCGGCGCTCGACCAGTTCGGTGATCGCGTCGCCTACATTTTCTGCGGAGCAAGGTTGCCTCAATTCATCGGAGTAGAGGGTAGGGCGCTCGCCGCGTGCAATCGCGTGCAAGAGTTTTTCGTGTACACTCCGAACGCCACCCGGGCTGTTACCGTTGGTCAGGGTGAGGCGCAAAACCACAGGATCCTCGGTGTTGTGCTCAAGCACCTCACGCTCGGCCATCAACTTCAATTGGCCGTATAGATTTTTAGGGTTGGGCAGGTCGGTTGAACGGAAAGGGGCGTTCTCTGGTGTCCCGTCAAAGACCATATCGGTTGAAAGGTGGATAAATCGAGTGCCCAGGTGGGAGGTAATTTGGGCGAGTTGCCGAGGTAGGGCGACGTTGAGCCGTTCCGCCAGTTTGGGATTTTTTTCGACCGCTTCGGGTGAGGAAATCGCTGCGGCATTGACCAGCGCGTCCGGCCATAGTTCAATAATAGCTTGGGTGAGCTTCGGTAGATCCGTGCCATCGACCTCGACCACCTCTTCGATTCCGCGGGCCCGCAAGGGGCTTTGATGGCGCAGCGTGATGAGTGTGTGGCCGCGCCGGGCAAGGGCTTCGCAAACCGCGTGACCAATCAGACCGGAGGCACCTAGGACAAATACTTTCATAATCAGGGGGAGTTTGTTTTGTTGCAATCGTCTCCGCTTAAGGCAAGTTCAAAGGCTTTAGCCAAATGAAGTACGCTGAACTAGCGAACGCGGGAGTGTTCGATCAACCCGTCTACGAACCGGGAAAACCGATAGACTTGGTCGCTCGGGAGCACGGCCTTGATCCCGACTCCATCCTAAAACTTGCCTCCAATGAAAATCCGTTTGGGCCCTCCCCGAAAGCGATTGAGGCGGTCAAAAAAATAGCTTTAAGTCTGCACCTTTATCCGGACGGAGCCTGCACGGCGCTCCGCGACCGCCTGGCGGTTCGTCACGGCGTGGATGCAGACTGGATTGTCCCGGGCAATGGATCCAACGAGATCATTGAACTGCTCGGGCACGTCTTTTTGCGTCCAGGGGTAGAAGTGGTTATGGGGAGTCAGGCGTTCATCGTGTACCGTCTGGTGGCGAAGCTTTTTGGTGCGGACGTCGTGGATGTTCCGATGAAGGACTACGCGCACGACCTCGTTGGGATGGCCGCCGCCGTCACCGCCAAGACTCGCCTCGTTTTCCTGGCCAGCCCGAACAACCCGACAGGCCCGGCAAACGACCCTGCGGAGATCGCGCAGTTTGCGCGAAACCTTCCCGAACACGTCATTTTGGTCTTGGACGAAGCCTATGCTGAGTATCTCGAGGAAAACGTGGATGTGGCAGGTTTGGTGAACGAGGGCTGTCGTATTATTGGCCTGCGGACCTTTTCAAAAGTCTTTGGGCTGGGTGGATTGCGGGTTGGCTACGGCTATGGCGATCCCGAGCTGATCAGCTTGCTACAACGGGTAAGGCAGCCGTTTAATGTAAATTTGGTTGGGCAGGTGGCAGCCCTTGCAGCCCTTGATGATGATGCCTTCGTCGAGCGGTGCTTGCGGGCCAATGCTGCGGGCCGCAAACAGTTGGTCGAGGGCGTGCAAGCGCTCGGCTATGAGGTCGTCGGGGGTGACGCGAACTTTGTGCTGATTCGGGTGGGCGAGGGGTTTGCCCTTTTCCGTGAAATGCAGGCGCAAGGGGTCATTATCCGTCCGCTCGCGGCCTATGGGATGCCTGAATTTGTGCGGGTTACGATTGGCCGCCCGGACGAGAATGTGCGGTTTCTCGAGTTGCTTGAAAAGATTCGGGGTGTGGCTAGCGCACGGACCGAAGCGGGTGCCCTACGGTGAACGACATCCTCATCAATCTGTTATTTTCCACCGGCTCGGTTTTGTTGGTGTTGATTTTGCATGGCTACTTGGTGGCCTGTGAGATCAGCCTCGTAAAACTCCGCTACTCAGGCGTCGACACGAGCGAAATGGAGGCACTCAAAGCGCACCCGGGAATCGGTAAGATCATCGAAAACAGCGACCGGGTAGGTCGACAGGTACGCTTCAGCAAAACGCTGTGCACGGTCGCGGTGGGGCTTTTTCTGATCCCGATTGTGCACGATATATTTAAGCTGGCAGACGGCAGTGCCGAGCTGCCGGGGAGGTGGTTGGTCGCTGCGCTGGCGCTCCTCGTTGCGGTCTCGACGCACTTTTTCTTTGGTGAAATGATCCCCCGGGGCCTAGCCATGCGAGACCCCTTGACCGCGCTTAAAAAGTCCTACCGTGTGCTCCAGCTTTTTCAGGTCATCACCTGGCCGGTCATGTTCTTATTTCGGCGGATTAAGCGTCCGGTGTACCGTTGGATCGGGGCGGACATCGACGATGAGCTGAATCCTTTGGACGTGGATGTACAAATCCGTGCCATGGGTGAAGATAGCAATGCCCTTGGGCCTGTGGTCCGCAAGATTGTCAACCGTGCGCTGACGATCAGTGATCTGGTTGTTCAAGACATTTTGCTGCCTCGCAGCCAAGTGATTTCGTGCGACCTGGAGGAACCTTTGGAGCACAACCTGCAGCGCATGCGGGCGGCTGGACACACCCGCTTTCCGCTTTGTCGGGGAGACCTCGACCACTGCATTGGCATCATACACATTAAAGATATCTTCCGCTCACGGGGACCCGTCGAGCAGATCGATCCGATCAAACTGCGACGCAACATCGTGGTGTTCCCCACAGAGACCAAGGTTGAGGATGCCTTGGAGCGGATGCTTGTGGGCAAGTTTCACATGGGCTTGGTCGTTGATGAGTTTGGAGGTACCGTCGGGCTGATTACCCTGGAAAGTATTTTGGAAGAGCTGGTCGGTGAGATTCAGGATGAGTTTGATTTTGAGGAAGATCAGATCAAACCCCTCGACGCGCCCCGCACCTTCCGGATCTCCGGCTTGGCGGCACTCCACGACGTTGAGGAGATGCTCGATATCGAAATCGACAACGACGATGTTTCGACCTTTGGTGGGTTGATCACTGGCGAGTTGGGGCGGATTCCGGAGAAAGGTGAGACGCTCTCGGTCTACGGTTTGGATATCGCGGTCGAGGAAGTCGATGAGCGGCGGGTGATCAGTGCCCACGTTTGCGTAAGCAATGAAGCGGATGAAACCTCATCACCTGAGGCAGAAACCAAAGTTGCGGACGGGAAGACCACCGATGCCTCTCCACCTGAAGAGGAAAACCCTGAGTCTGAGGCCAACGAGGGCAAAACCTCCGGTTGAGCCCTGGTCGGTTTCGCCGGACGGGAAAGGGTGCGAAATGAAAATGCGCGCAAGCACGCTTGAGGGGTCTAGCGTTTGGCCGCGGCTCGGGCGAGGCGGTCATTGATCGCCTCGCTCAGTCCCGCGCTGTCGGGGGCAGTTTCCAGGTGCAAGGCCGTGTATTGACCTCGGTCCAGGACCTGGAGCAGATCAAACAGCTTTGCGGCGGCGCTTACCTCGTTACCATCCTCACTCAGCCAAAACGTAGCCTCGTCCTGAATGGGCTCCGTTGGCCTTCGCCAGTAGACCCGAGCCACTTTGTCGGTTTGCGCAAGCTCGGCGGATTTGAGCATACCCTCTGGGTGGAGGATAAGCTTGGTGCGCGGGCTGTAGTGGGTGAGTAACAAACCGGGCGCGGGTTGCGCGGCGGTTTGCTCGAGGTGCGGGGGCAAAGCGCTCGGAAGTTTGGTCTTCAGGATGGCCTCGATCGCCTGACGGGAGATTGGCCCCGGCCTGAGTAAGCGTGGAGCGGAAGGCACGCGCAGGTCGACAATCGTCGACTCGACCCCGTGCTGGCAGGGACCGTCGTCGATCACGGCGGGGAGCCGACCACTCAGCGTTTGGAGGACGTGCTCCGCACGGGTGGGGCTGACGTAGCCGAAAGGGTTTGCGCTGGGCGCGGCAAGGGGGAAGGGCAAGGCACTCAAAAGGTCTCGGAAAACCTGTCGCGAAGGCACCCTGAGTGCCACGCTGGGCAGGCCCGCCGTGACGAGATCGGGAATCAGGTTGGTTTTTGGGAGCACAAGGGTCAGCGGTCCCGGCCAAAAGGCGGCCGCAAGGGCTTTGGCTTGGGGCGAAAATGAGGCGTAGTGCAGAGCGCTTGCCAGATCCGCACAATGAACAATCAACGGGTCGATCAAAGGTCGTCCCTTGATCTCGAAAATGCGCCGACAGGCCACCGCATCCAAGGCATTTGCCGCCAGCCCATAGACTGTTTCCGAGGGCACGGCAACGCACTGACCAGCCTTCAGCAGGGCCACAGCGGCGCGGATGCCCTCAGCGTTGGGTGAAATAGATTGGGTAAACACAGCCATCTCGAGACATAAAAAAACCTCCCTCGGCGAAAAGGAAGGTTTGGGAAAGTTTGCGCAAGCGAACC
>PWZW01000242.1 GCA_003567255.1 Puniceicoccaceae bacterium
GCGACCCCGCCGACCATAATCAGCCCCGTCATCAAACGATCGATCAACAAAGTGAACGGCGAAACGCGGAAACGTTCGGGAATGGGAGGCAGATCTTTTTTTGTTTTCATTGGTTTCAAAAAGGAAAGAGGGTGTCGGCAGAATCACTGCCGACACCCAATTAATCGTCCAGAGAATTCGAACCTACTTCAACTTGGCAACCTGTTGTTCAGCAAATGCACCTGGAAGCGTAAAGAACCCTGCGCGCTGTACCGCAGCCTGACCCTCTGCAGAGAGCGTGTAGGTCAGGAATTCTTTTGTCAGCGTGTCGAGGTCTTCGCCCGGAGCTTTGTTGATGTAGAGGTAAAGCAGGCGTGCAAGTGGGTAGTCACCGGTCGCAGCGTTTGCTGGAATTGGCTCGAAGAGCTCGCCGCCCTTTTCAGAACCCACATTAATGGCACGGGTGCCTGGCGTCAGGTAACCGATACCAGAGTAACCGATCGCGTTGCGATCCTCACCAATGGCCTGAACCACTGCTGAGGAGCCTGGCATTTCCTGGTAGCGGGAACCGTCGAAATCACCACCGCCGAGGGCGATGTTGCGGAACACACCGTAGGTACCGGAAACGGAGTTACGCCCGTAAACGGAAATACGCTGATTTGCCCACTCACCCGTCAGGCCAGTCTGACCCCAGGTGCGGATTGGCGTATTGCCAAGGCGGTTGGTACTGGAGAAAATCGCGTCGATTTCCGGAAGGCTCAAGCCTTCGATCGGGTTGTCGCGGTGAACGAATACCGCCAAGGCATCAATACCGATGGCAATCTCAGTTGGCTTGTATCCGTATTGTGCTTCGAAAGCGTCAACCTCTGCGGGGCGGATAACGCGGCTCATCGGCCCAAGCTGAGCGGTTCCGTCGATCAAAGCAGCAGGTGCAGTACCTGAACCAGCGCCTTGAATCTGGATGTTAACGTTTGGGTAAGTGTTTTGGAAACCCTCGGCCAGTAGCTGAAGCACTACAGTCAGGGTGTTTGAGCCGATAGAGTTGAGGTTACCGGAAACGCCGGAAACGCGCTCGTACTCTGGGTGCTCTGCTTGAGCCGCAAAGGGTGCAAGCATCATTGAGGAAGCAATTCCCATGAGGGAAAGGAGTTTTGTTTTATTTTTCATAACGGTTTTTTTGGTGTCCAAATGTGAGATAATTGCGGACAGCCATAGCGGTGACAAAAGCCGTCATCGCGAACAAGTGCAAAGAAGCCAGATCCGGTTACGTTTCGGTGAATGCGTTACAAACAGGTTACAGGTGGGGGTTTGCGCGGGATTTTGCGTCCGAGGTAAGCTCAAGATCGGATTTTCGAAGGTGACTTTCGCCGTTTTGCCCGGAGCAGTCTTGAGCCTAAAAAACGAATCAACGTTTGGCCCGAATCAAACCACTGAAAAAGGCACCGTCGCCTCTGTCGCATGCATCCTTACGCTTGCATATTTTGGTGGCACCGACTAAGCCAATCGCTGTCGAATGCACTAGCGGTATATTTTTTCTCCATTTTGTCCTGTGCTTTGGCGCCTCCGCAGACTCCCCTACGCAACAAACGCTCTATTTAAGAACATTTACCCCTGAATCCTAGCCTCATCTCATGAATTGCTCAGAAACTTCACTTTCATCAACCTGTACCCCGCTTCGTTCACGCATTCACCGTAAATCAAGTGCACGGCAGGCCTTCAGCTTGATCGAAATCCTGATTGTGATCGCATTGATCGGTGCTTTGGCGACCCTCGTGATCACGAATGTGGGCGGTTTATTCAGCGGGCAGCAGGAGCGGATCGCTAAACAGTTTGTGAGCGATGCTGTGCGGCTTCCCCTGATCGCTTACTACCGCGATGTCGGCACCTACCCCTCGACTGAACAGGGTTTGCAAGCGCTCATTCGCGCACCGGAAGGCACCGGTGCACGCTGGCGGGGTCCATACCTCGAAGTCAGCTCAGTGCCCCTTGACCCGTGGAACAACCCTTATCAATATCGTTTTCCGGGTGAAAAAAATATAAACGGCCCGCGGGGGTATGATATCTGGTCGTTTGGCCCGGACGGTGTTCCAAGCGAAAATGACATTGGCAACTGGGACTAGTCGCTGCGCACTATGCAGTTCCCCGAAGCGCGCGAGTGCTTGGGCCTTCACGATCATCGAGCTTTTGCTCGTGATGGGACTCATGGCATTCGCCACGACTTTGTTTCTGTTTAACTTCTCGAGCCTGCTGGACCGCACCGAGGAGCTGCGCCCGGAGGAGGTTTTGCGAGAGGCCGTCATGGATGCCCGCTTCTTTGCTGCTCGCGAGCGCCTGGATATGTTTTTGTCGCTGGCTCCGGAAACGGGTGCACTCCAGATCCAGAGCCTCGAAGGAGCCTTGATGGCAGAATATCCACTTGGGTCAGCATTTACCAGTGGTGGCCAGAGTGAGCTCCGCTTCGTTGCGGAGATTCAGCGCGCGGATGCCGAAGCGGGATTCGGGGGGCGGCGTGGGGCAACCACACCGCTCAATCAGGTGGTTTTTTCTCCGGATCGCAGTAGCACGCCATTCACTGCGGTTTTGCGGATCAGTGGCGAAGTTCAAGAGCTCCGTTTTGAGCCCTTTTCCGGCTTAGTCGTGGAAAACTCCAATCCATGAAGGCGGCAAGCGATAAGCAAAACTCCAGGGGGGGCTTCTCTTTTATCGAAGTGCTCGTGGCCTCGGCTATTTTCATTTTATCCGCAGCCATGCTCACCGATGTGATTGCGACCGCATTGATCCTTCGGGATCGTCCAAGCAGTCCGGGCCTCTTTGAGGAGGATCTGAAGATCGTTCGGCAACAACTCCTCCTGGAAACGAACTATCAGGATGCCATCAGCGGAGGAGATGTGGAGACCATCGGCGGTGGCCGCGCCAGCTGGGAAGCCGCGATAGAACCAACGGAGATGGTCAACCTGTTTGAAGTCACCTTTAGCATCCGGTTTTCAGATCCGGACCAAGCATATCCGACAACCCACACGGAGCGCTTGTTTTTGCTCCGTCCCACTTGGTCAGACGCCGCTGACCGTTCCATTTTGCTGGAAGACAAGCGCCAGCTCATGGAACAGCGCCGAAGCTTTTCCGGAGGATTTAATCGATGAGGCATACGCAGCCAAAAGCCTCACCCGGGTTTTCCCTCTTCGAAGTCATTCTTGCGATCTCGGTTGCCGGGCTTATCTTGACGGCGGCGATGTCGCTCCTTGTGGCGATGACGACCAATTGGGTCTTGCGTGACGACCGTTCTTTCTTCGAAGCACACGTCGGTGGTGTGACGCTATTTTTAACGAAAACCATGGCAACCGGAGGCCTATCCACTCAAGCAGCCACCGAAAATCAGCAAAACGGAGGGAATCAACAGAATCCGGGCAACCGGGGTCCCGGCGCGGATGCGGCCAACACGCTGGCCGGTGCACCGAGTTGGACAAATCTGCCCGGGGACTCCTCTTTCGACGATCCCTTGATTGGATTTACCCTCGCCAGCAAACCCGCGCTATTGGTGACTGAGCTCCCGGCAGACCAACAAATTGAGGCCTATCTCGAATTTTCGGAGGAGACGGGACTTTCGCTGCTCTGGACCAGCGCGCTGCGGAGTGATCCCGTGGAAAGGAAGGACGATTTGATTCGCGCCATCCTCAGCCCTTACGTTCGACGGGTTCAGTACATCCATTTTGATCCCGACCTTAGAAACTGGGAAACGCTGGACGAAGCGCCTACCGGAGATGACGGGCAACCGATACTCCCGCGATTTCTAAAACTGACCTTTGAGAAAGACGACGTTGTCCTTGAGCGTTTCGTACCGATCCCGACCCCGTCGACAGAACTTCCTCTTTTTTGACACAATGTATTCTATGAATAAACAGGAAAAAGCGCGGGGAAGTATTCTCATCGCGGTCCTCGCAATCATTGTCCTGATTTCTTTTTTTGCGATGCGTTTCTTGGAGGAAACGGTCCGCCAACTCGAATATTACGCCCTTTTTCAACCCGGCCTTGAGGAACGTGAGCTTGCCTATGGCTACCTTGAGGCAGCACTTGCGGTGATTCAAGAAGTTGCCCTGATTGACGAAGGAAGAATCCACGCTCCCGAGCAAGGCTGGGGAGATCCCTTGGCCTACCCCGGCTTTCCGCCCCATGATCCCGCGCAAGTAAGTATCCGCATTGAGGACCAAAGCGGTCGACTGCCACTCCACTCCATGGACGAAGCACTCCTGCGCGCCCTCTTTGAGGAGATGGAACTGCCCTACGGTACTGTCCGCGAACTCAGCGACTCCCTCCTCGACTGGATTGATCCGGACGATGAACGTCGGCTCAGTGGGGCGGAAACGTCCGAGTACCTCTCCGGTGCCATTCCTTACCGTGCGGCCAACGGCCCCATCCAGTCATTTGAAGAGCTGCGTCTCATCAATGGTTTTAAAGAAACCTTTTTTGACCCGGAGACCGGGCGGCCTAATGAATTTTTCCGGATGTTTACTGAGGCGGTTTCCCTCGTCAGCCTTGACCCAGTCAACTTAAACAGCGCACCGGACATTGTTCTGCGCACCCTGGCTCGGATTGAGGGTTTCGACACGCAAAGCCTTTGGGATGGGCTGGACCTTCCCTACCGAACTGTGCTCCCCGGCAATGTAAGCGGTAGACTTGCCTCCGTCGAAACCAGCCTTCTCAGGGTGACGGTCGAAATGCGGCGGGGAGATAGCCCATTCACCGTGAGCGCCCTAATCTCACCACGCCTGGCAAGCGCGACAAATGCAGCTCGCTCAGAGCTTCCCGGTGAATCGATCCGCGATGCAGAGCCCAGGGAGGGCACCGCTGAGGAACAAGCCGCCGTTCAATATCCTTTTCAGGTGCTGCGACTGTCCGAAGCATACGGAGGCAGCCCGGTTCCCAGTTCAGCCAGAAATTCTGATATCGACAGGATGCGGTCTTTTTAAGCATTCTCTAAGGGGCCTGTACCCCGCTCCCTAAAAACCAAAAAGCGCACCCGTGTCTACCGAGCCAGAAAAAGCAGCATCATTCAAAACGCCAGACGCCACACCGGAAATTTTGCGTGTGCCCGGCCACTGCTTTTTCTGCGAAACCATCTCACTTCCCGAGGAAATCAAACACTCCGAGGTCAGTGGTTTTTTGGAGCTAAGCCTGGAATCAATTGCCCCCTTCCCCGTCAAAGATTTGCGCTGGGGCTACCTCCATGACCGTGAGCAACAACGTGCCCTGGTCTATGCTGCTTATCACCGAAGATTAGCGAAATATTTCGATGCAAACAGTCAACAAGACGTCATTTACCTCGTCCCTGACTTTGCCTCGGTCTTCGGTTTGACGTTTTCAGCCGAGACACACCTCGTGCTGGTTTCCCCGACCTCACTCACCCAACTGCATTTCGAGCCCGGGCATCAATTATTCTCGATCAAAAGATGCGAGCCGTACCATCCTGAAAACGAGCCGACATCCATTGCTGACCTGCCTCCGGAATGGGCGACCCTCGGGGAAAAGGAAGGTGCCACCTTTCACTACCTCGCGAAGACCCAAGCGCGCGCCGGAGAAGATGACGGGCTTATTTACACACACGCCGAACTTCAAAAAAAACCGTCGGACGAACCCGCAAGGCCTGCGGAAGGTGCGCCTTGGAGTAGCCTCCGGCAACCACCCGATACCGCTTGGGCAAGCGATCTCCGCGCACCGGAGACTAAGCTTCAACTGCGCAAAACACGCAAGCGTGAGCGGCTTCTCGAAAGTCTCCTGGCCGTCGCAGCGGTTATCGCTCTGTGCTTTATAACGAGTCAGGTAGCCCTGTTTTTATTTAACCGCCACGTCACCAACCTCAGCGAGGAGTACAACGCCCGTCAACCCAGCGTTGTGGCCATTCAAGATCGTTTTAATCTGGTCACCACGCTCGAGCAAATATCGCGCAGCAACCTGCGTCCTTTTGACATGCTCGAAGCGCTCAACGCGAATCGTCCGCAAGAAGTATACTTTACGGAAGCACGCGCAGAAACGGACAATCGAATAACCATTGACGGGATTTCCGGAACAGTAAATTCGCTGAATCGGTACATCGACCTCATCCGCGATAGCCGGCGGTTCCAGCTTGTCGGTGCACCCCGCACGCTGACCCGTCAAGGACGAACGCAATTCACCGTGACCCTCGACTTTTTGGATAACCCACCCTCTGAGCCCGCGGCGGCCGATTCCCAAGATACAGAGTCAGCCCGTCAGTAGTGCGGTGCGTCCTTCCTAATGAATTCCCAAGATTTAGATCATTGAAAAACATCCTTACATATCTGAGGAGCGCACTTCGGCGCCTGACATTGAGAGAAAAATTCCTGCTCAACGCATTTGTTTTTATCATGCTCTTTATCTGGCTTAACAGCCAGATTGAACAATACCGAGAGCTTAATAATGCGCGTAGCGTAACCCGGGCAAATTTAGCGGAGCAAGCCCTCTGGTTGGAGGATTCCGAAAACATTGCCCGCCGACTGACCGAAGCCTTGGAACTGGTCGACCCTGCCCGAACCTTTTCTTCGGTTCAACTCTCAGGGCAAATCGACGGGATTGCCCGCGCTTCGCGCCTGACTGCGGATATTGATGCGGTCAACACCCGCGAAGGGCTCATCTTCAATGACCACCGCGTTAATGTGCGCCTGAGCCGAATCAAGCTCGACCGACTGATCAATTTCACCGAAAGACTGGCCGGAGAGGCTCCCTACATCACCCTGAATCGCCTGCGGCTTGTCGCAAACCGGGCCAATCCGGAAGAACTCGATGCCCAATTTGAGATCACTTCCTTTGAGCTTAAACAAATGCCGGAAATTGCTAACTAGAAAGCCAAGCAGTCCTGCTGCCCTGTCCTTTGCACCATTTCTATCCATAAAAAATTTAAAATGAACCGAGTTCCCCAACTAAGCACCGCGATGCGCACCACTGCCGCTGTCTTCACCCTTCTGGTCGGCCTCGCATCCTTCGCATTTGCCCAAACGCCGGAGAGGCGGGCGCTCCCCGCCGCGCCGACCGAAGGAGCCGAACAAGCCGAGGCGCCACCGGAGGCGGGAGCCCCGGGGGCCGCCAGCGCGATTGCAGCTTCGGAGGGCGCTTCGCTTCCCGAAACCCTGGAAGTCGTAACTTTCGCGGATGACGGAACGGGACCGGTTTTGGACTTCCTTGAGCGTTTGACAGACCGCATCATCCTTCGTCCGCAAGACCTGCCCCAAGTTAGGATAAACTTCGACTCCCGCGGGCCCATCTCGCGCCTCGATGCAATTCTTGCGATTGAGAGTTTGCTTGCCCTCAATGGGATAATGGTGACCGAGCTTGGGGGGCGCTTCCTCAAAGCGGTGCCCGCGGCCAACGTAAGCCAGCAAGTGCCCGAACTCATCATGGGCTCCACCTTGGACCTTGCTCCCAGCCAGAGGATTTACGCCAAGCTTTTCCAAATTGAATACCTCGAAAGCGCCTCGCAAGCGACACCGATTATCCAACCTTTACTCTCCGGTCAGGGAACCTCCTCAATCGTCAATTTTGAGAAATCCAATGCGCTACTCATTACCGACGCACTGGTTAACCTGCAGCGCGTGGAAACCATTCTCAAAGATGCGGACCAAGCTCAGGCAGTTCGTGGGCAGATCGAGTTTGTACAGCTTCAATTTGTGGGCGCGGAGGAGGTTCAACGGCGCTTGGAAGCACTGATCACCGGCCCCTTGAAAAATAATCTTCAGGGGAACACCTCCATCACTGCGGACGAGCGCACCAACCAACTGATCGTCATTTCTCCGTCGCGAAACTTTGAGCTGATCGAAAGTCTCATCGAAAAGATCGATGTCGATGCCGCACCCCTTACGCAAACGGAAGTACTCTACATGCGGCAGGCTCAGGCGACCGAGGTGGTGACCTTGATCCGCTCTGTAATTGACGCTCAAGAGGCCGCTCAGCGCGCAGAACGTAATGCGAGGGCGGAATCAGGCCGCTCCGGGCAAAGCGAACGCTCAGAGGAAGGCGGTCAAGCACCCCAGCCTTCATCTGAAAACGGGGGAGACGCTCGCCCACCCGCACCTGAAATTGCCGAAACAGTGGTGACTTCATTGATCGAAAGCACCCCAAGCCTGCAATTCTCATCTTTCGTCGGTCTTGCCGCAGATGAGCGCACAAACTCGATTGTCGCCTATGGCACCCGTACCGACTTGCGAACCATTCGCGATTTAGTGGAAAGGATAGATATTCCCCTGCCCCAAGTGCGCATCGAAGCCATCATTACGGAAGTCACCTTGAGTGATAATGAGGCGTTCGGTCTGGAACGCTTCGGCTTCACCTACAATCCAGCAGCTGCCGCCGACATTACCGTTGGTGGACCGCTGGCCGTAGCTGGCAGTAACGGGGGCGTCTCCGGGCCTGGCTTCGACCTTGGTGGCTCCCTCCGTCCTTTCACGCTGCAAGGGGTTATCCGCGCTGCGGAAACCACCAGTGATGTCCGCGTGCTATCTACGCCTTCCATTGTCGTCAGTCATAACGAAGAGGCCGTTATCAGCGTCAGCGAACGCCGACCATTCATTACCGGATCCACCAGCGATTTGGCAGGGGGAACCGCCACCCGAAGCACCGTTGAATTTCGTGATATTGGCATCAATCTAACCGTCCAACCCCTCATTGGTTCGGACGGTACGGTTCAAATGATCGTGGAGCAGATTGTTGAAAATGTCGTCGATACAACCACCATCGATGGCAATGAACAACCCATCACCGGGCGCCGTGAAGCGCGCTCCACCGTAAGCGTACAAGATCGGGACATCATTATCTTGGGTGGTTTGCAGGAGAACCGGCGAACCGTGACAGATAATCGCTGGCCCCTGGTAGGCCGACTACCCGTGGTTGGCAGGGTTTTTGGCGGCGAGAATGAAGAGTTTCGGCGCACGGAATTAATTATTTTTCTTCGCCCCACTATTCTCGTGAATCCGGCCAGCGGAAGCCAACTGGCAAGAGAGCGGTTAAATCTTTCGACGGAGCGGGATCCGGTGGACCGTTTCCTTGAAACCGGTGTCTTAGGGAATACCTATATGGAAGGTAGTCGGCTGGAACAGGTCACTCCGGATCACCCAACATTGGAAAACGGAGTTTCCCGGGAAGAGTAAAGCGAAGAGTTCCCTCATTTGCATAAAGAATTGCCTGCTCAACAAAAACAGAACCATGTACGCGCCCACTGGAAAAATCATTTTAGTCGGAAAATCATTAGCCCAAGCTCTCGTGGGATGCTGTTTTTTGGTCGCAGTAAGCGTATCTGCCAATGAGGCGCACCCCCTCGTCCAAAATAGCCCATTCTTACCGCCCGACCATAACCGGGCACAGGACCGCGCCCCTGCGCCCACCCCTCCCCCCGGCGCAAATGTCGTCTCCAGAGACCTTGAGCTCCGTGGTATCTACGAATTCGATGGCGTGGTGAACTTCAGTGTTTTCAATAAGCGGACCGAAAATTCTTTTTTGGTCACTCTGGACGAGAGGGGCGGTGAGGTCTTTGCCACTCAGTTTAACCCGGAAGATCGATCAGCTCGGATGACCTTTCAAGGTTCCACCGCTGTCCTTTCCCTCAAGAAACCCAGTGATACACCTATTCCCGTAGCAGGACGAACCGCCTCCAGCGCTAGCGGGCGGAGTGAAAACGCCCAACGCCAAGGCTCCGCAGAGGGGGAGCGGAGAGAGCGCCCAGCGGTCCCCCGCCGTCGGGTGATCCTGCCCCAGAGTCAGGAGAGCGAGTAAAGGTTACTGAAGTAAACGGTTGAGTGGCTGCACCACGGGTAGGTGAACGTATCCGTACTGTCTTAAACCGCTCAAAGCCCGAGGGTATGTTGACAAGGCGCACTTTCCCGGCGACTACCTGAATTTGTTTCCATAACCTCTCGCTATCCATCGGGTCCGCAGTGCATCCTGCCGGGGTGTGGATAGGGCTTCGGGAGCGATCCGGAAATCCTATTGCACTTCCAAAATGTAGAAACGGCGAGCTGAGCTTGAGGTCGGGACAGTGACGCGGATCCAATCGATGTCGCCATCAGGTTCCGTAGTGTAAACGGGCGGGTCGAGTATTTCCCAAGATTCCGTATCGGACAGATCGTCGCTATGGCGAATGCGCCAAGTATGCGCGTGGGAGCGCGCATTCCATGGAAAGCGCAGCTTGATCGAATCCGAGCTAGTGGATTCGACGCGGAACTGACTACCTGTCCCGACGGTGGGATCGCTTAAAAACACGAATTTTAAAAGATTCGGCAGACCGTCTCCACTGGGGTTGGCTGTGGGCTGTTGATCGGCTTCGGGCAGGTGAGCGAGCAATTCCGCAGCCCACGATTCGTATGTTGAGAACGTATGCAACGTGGAAGCGGAGGCTGGGGCCGATGGCGGGGACGCACCCATATTGTTGGAAGCGACCAGTTGATAGAGCCAAGTGGAGTCCTCGGACAAGCCCTCATCCGTCCAGGTAGTGGCGGTGAGGTTGCTGGCAACCAGGGTCCATGGCCCTTCGGCGCTGGTGGCACGACGGATGTAATAGGTGTTTGCGCCCTCGATGACATCCCAACTCAAGGTGATCGAATCGAGTGAGGATTGGGTACTTGGCGGTGCCGGTGCGGGCGGCGGCGACACGGGCTGTGGATCCATGGGGATGACGAAGCGCCATCTGAAATCATCGCCGGTTCCCACACCGGAGCCATCCACAACGGTCCCGGCCTCATTCATTCTCAAGCGTGTGCCGGTTTCTGGGTGCTCAATGAAATACCATCCATCATGATTTGCGCCCGAGGTGACGGGCGTGAGTATCCATTCACTCTGCGTGGTGGTGTTGTGGGCGGCGGCAAAACCGACATCGTCAAAATTGTGGTTGCGGATGCGCCTCCCATCGACGGTCGAGCAGATGCGTAAGGTGTTTTCGGTGGTTCCCGGGATGAGGAAGAACTGATCATTTGCCGCGCCATCCTCCAATCCCACACTCGCAATAGTGTCGGCATCCTCCGGATTGGCGGCCCGGCGGTAGCGGGAGCGGTTGTGCAGGTGGTAGGCGCGGTGTTTGCGGACTTCGGTGACCCCGTCCCAGGTGGCATAAAGCTTGCCAAATGGTGTCAGGGTGCCGTCGACATTGTAGGCGTTGGATCTTGGTGCTTCCGGTGGGTCGGGTGCACTTTGGTTAACGCTCCCATCGGAAGCGCGAAACTTAAACAGTGAATATCGCGCTAAATGGGGCACCGACTCGGCACGCCACAATAGTTCGGCGAGAAAATTGTAATTGGCGGCATGTGTCCACTGTGCGCCTCCGGACCAGCGGACGACGGAAAATTCTTTCACCCAAACCGGACGGCCCCATCGGTCGTAAGCTTCATTAATACGGTTGATGAAATTGTTCACGTTTGGCCCGATGTAGATATGGATGGCGACGTGCTCGACCCGGTATCCCCGCGCGTCTGTCTGGCTGAAGAAACTATCCATCCAGCTGTTATTTAGGGCGTTGGCAGGGCTGGGTGAGACCAGGGGAACATCAAGCGCTTCCAGCCTGGGCCAGCGGCGCACAGCTTCGTTGACGGCGCGCTGCATGTCGAAATCCTGGGCGGTCTGCGGATTGGTCGGGTCCAAAGATCTCCCCGCCTGATTAAAGCTGTCGGGCTCGTTAAA
>PWZW01000273.1 GCA_003567255.1 Puniceicoccaceae bacterium
GCCCACAGACTCGGTAAAGGCGAGCGCACGGGCAAAGCCGCCCTCGTTAAAATCATCAAAGAATAAGCCTCCCACCCCACGGGTTTCTCCACGGTGTGGGAGGTAAAAATACTCATCACAGTGGGCTTTGAAGCGCGGATAATAGGCCTCGTCAAAAGGAGCACAGGCGGCCCTTGCCGTCTCATGCCAATGGACCGCATCCTCACGAAACGGGTAAAAGGGTGTCAAATCGAACCCACCCCCGAACCACCAGCGCTCGGCGGAGGTTCCGGCACCGGCAACAAAGAAGCGCACGTTCATGTGACTCGTGGGCACGTAGGGGTTCAAAGGATGAATCACCAGCGATAGCCCCACGGCACGGAAAGGGAGGCCAGCAATCTCAGGACGCGCGGCCGTGGCCGACGCGGGGAGGGTTTGGCCCGAAACGTCAGAAAAATTAACCCCTGCCTTTTCGAGGACGGTACCCCCAGCGAGCACGCGGGAAAACCCGCCCCCGCCTTCTGGACGTTCCCAGGCATCTTCGATAAAACGCGCGGTGGGTTCCTCGTTTTCAAGGGCCTCGGTAATGGTGCCTTGAAGTTTACGAAAAACGGCGGCAACTGAATCAATTTTTGCTATTTCCAACATTTGGTGTGGAGTATACTGAATACCTGAAAACGACAAGCCCCATGCTTACCGCGCGCCATAGTCCAATCCACAAATATCTGCTGTTTAAATATGCCAGGTACCGTTTGAGGCGTGAATTCCACGCGATTCGGCTTTCTGGCGCCCATCAAATTTTGGAAACCGAAACGACCTATCCCGCAGTTTTTTTCAGCAATCATGGCTCGTGGTGGGATGGTTTTTTGGAGATACCGCTGATCAAGCAGTACGCACTTGATTACTACGTGATGATGGAAGCGGTGAACCTCGAACAATTCCCATTTTTCCAAAAGTGCGGTGTTTTTGGTATTGATCTAAGAAGTCGCGAAGGCCGGGCCAGCGGACTGCTGTACACCGTGCGCAAACTGGCGGGCGTCGCCTCGGGCAAGCGTACCGTCTTCATGTATCCAGAGGGTCAACTCACGCCTGCCGGAGAAAGCTCAATAACTTTTCAGCCTGGCCTCGCCACCATTTTGAAACTGTCAACGCGAGCACATGCCATCCCGGTGTATAAAATGATCCACTACGGAAAGTATCCTAAAGCTGAAGTCTTTATCGAAATTGGCGACCCGATCGGTCCGGGATCGGACGCTGAGCGAACGCAGGCAGCACTTGAGGGTGCCCTAAAGAAAACCCGGCAATCCTTGCTCACGCGTATCAAGGCAAACAACTTTCAAGACGCTCTTTGGCTTCAGGCACCTCCCAAAAACTTCAGGGGTAAGACAGATTAATGACCTACAATATTGACCCTGAGGGTTTGCTAATCGAAAGCACCTCACCTATCCATGCGCCGCGATGAATACAGGTTTTTCAAATAAACGGATCCTTCTTTTTGGTTGCGGCTACATCGGCACTGCCCTCGCTCAAAGGCTCGTGGCGCAGGGGGCCCGGGTTTCTGCACTCACTCGAAATCCGGAAACCGCCAAACATCTGAAAACGCTCGGGCTGGAAAAAGTGGTTACCGCTGAGCTCCACCATACCCGTTGGCATGCCTCTCTTCCGGAGCCGTACGATGCTTTTGTCAATTGTGTCAGTTCTGCTGGCGGCGGCCTCAGCGGCTACCAAAAGTCTTACGTGGATGGCATGCGCTCTATCGTGCAATGGACCCGCACACAACCCGCCCTCGCCTTGGGCATTTATACCAGCAGCACTTCAGTATACCCACAGGACGGGGGTATCTGGGTGGACGAGTCTGCAGATTGCTCAAACGCACCGGCAACAGGCCGCTTACTCCTCCAATCTGAGCAGATTTTAACCGCTGAAGCAGCCCGCTTCTCCCCGATCGTGCTCCGGTTGGCAGGCATTTACGGCCCCGGACGTACCTACCTGATCGACCAAATCAAATCCGCTACAGACGGAAAAATTCCCGGTCGAGGGGACTACCACCTTAATTTGATCCACCGTGACGACGTAGTTGGTGCGATAACGAACATTCTCCACCATGCAAATGCTTCTGTTGGCGGGATCTACAACCTCTCCGATGGCAAACCTTCCCTCAAGGCAGAGGTGGTGGCATGGCTTGCGGTGGCCCTCGCCCAGCCAGTACCCTCATTTGACCCTGAACAAGTCAGTCCACGGCTCCAGCGGAGGGGCGGCACCATGCCGGACCGCAAAATCCAGAGTGACAAACTCACCAAAACCTTTGGCTGGCAAGCTCGCTTTTCAGACTTTAAATCTGGTTACAAAGAAATTTTTCAGCATTTTTGAACCGCAGCCCATTTCTACAATCAGATAAAGCAATGAGCGGTTTGATCCCGCCAAGCCATTTTTACCTAACGGTTCGGAGTTTGGCACTCCCTAAGCTTTCCCAACTTAATTACCAATCCTACAGTGAAAACGCACACCAGAGAATTCGGACGCGATTCGATCATTTATGCCGAGGGCGAGCCCCCAAAATCTGCCTTCCAAATTATCCGCGGTAACGTCGAGTTAAGCATCAATAA
>PWZW01000157.1 GCA_003567255.1 Puniceicoccaceae bacterium
AATCTCCTGCGCGCTGGTAAGGATGAGGCGCTCTACACAAACTTGGGAGCGACTGTGCGGATTCCGCAGGTAGATGGATTGGAGTTCAATGCCCGCATCGATAATTTATGGAAGGTCAATTTCCAGGAAGTCCCGGGGACTCCTGGGCGCGGCCGACAGGTGGCCGCTGATTTGACCTATCGTTGGTAGTTAACACGAATTTGACTGATTTCGGGGCGCGGCGATGCTATGCGCGTCGTAGCGCTTTCCGCTTGCTAAGGCGGTGCGGTGCTTTACTACTCGTAATGTCGTTCTTGTGGTTCGGGTGCTCGCTGTCAGTAATGGTAGAGGAAAGTCCGGACACCGTAGGGTAGGATGCCCCGTGAAAGCGGGGGAGCTCGGTGTCAAAGCCGGGCGACGGAAAGTGTCACAGAAAATAAACCGCCCCGCGCTTGTCGAGGGGTAAGGGTGAAAAGGTGAGGTAAGGGCTCACCGCTCCAGAGGTAACAATGGAGGCACGATAAACCCCATCCGGTGCAAGGCAAAATAGGGAATCGGGCGACCCGTCCAATGATTCCGGGTATGTCGCACTTCGTTTCGGCGGAGACCCTTCAGGGGTAGAGGAATGAGCACACATCCGGGCCTTAAAACCCGGAGGACAAAATCCGGCTTACAGAGCCACAAGGACGACACTCTTTTTCCGCCAGAGGGCAAGACGCCATCGGCGTCACCCATCGGAGCCCAAGGCAACGGCTTGGGACTTCGGCTTTCAGCCTGTGGACTCAAGCTTTGGGCGTTGCTCAAGGCTGCGTTAAAGAAGGCCGTTGGCCTTGGCGGATGGATCCTTCAGCGCCTTCCTGCGGCACGGGCGGGCAGCGGTGAGGCATTGCTCATGCTCGTGTGTACGACCACTGGGTGGCGGGCCGAGACTTGCGCGTAGGCCGCTTCGAGGGCGGGCCAGAGTACTTCCGGCTCGCCCCAGACGACCGTGCTCATCGTGCCAGTGTCGCGGTCTATTCCGGCAGCGTCGAGCGAGTCCAAGTACGCATGCACCGCCTCGCGAAGATTACCATCCAGAGCAAAAACGCTGATTTGGACGGAGATCATTGCGGTAAAGAGGTGCGTGGATCTGGCTTTTGCGGATCGCCGGGAAACGCGGACTATACCAGCATGATCGACGGTGTCTCGATGATCTGCTTGAGCGCAGCGAGGTACTGTGCGCCGACGGCACCATCGATCACCCGGTGATCGCCGCTGAGGCCGATCTTCATCCGTTGTCCGATCACGATCTGGTCGTTCTCGTCCACGATGGGGGTTTTGACGGTGGCACCTATGCTCAGGATGGCCGCGTTTGGCGGATTGATGATCCCGTAAAAGTCGGAGATGCCAAACATCCCTAGATTGGTGACAGTTAGCGTGCTGCCGCTCATTTCGTCTGGCTTCAGCTTTTTGCCGCGAGCCTTCTTGATGAGGTCTTTGGCTTCGGCAGAGATTTGGCGGAGAGATTTTGTTTCGGCCGAGCGGATGACCGGTGTCAAGAGGCCGTCGTCGATCGCCACACCGAAGGCGAGGTGGACGGTGCCGTGCTGGATGATGCTTTTTTCCTTCCAGGACCGGTTGATCGCCGGAACGCGGCGCACCGCTTCAGCGGCGGCCTTGAGCGTGAGGTCATTGACTGAGAACTTGACGCCTCCGCCATGTTCGACCGGGAGTGCGGCGAGCTGGGCGTTGAGCTGCTCGCGGAGTGCCGCGAGCGGTGCGCCATCGACCTCCATCTGTAGATAGAAGTGAGGGGCTTGCGTCTTTGAAGCAACCAAAGTGCGTCCGATAGCGGCGCGCATGTTGGAAACTGGATACTCCTTTTCCTCCAAGACCTCTGCGGGTGCCTTGGCTGCGGCTGCGGCGGGCGCGGCGGTGCCGCTGGCTCCGGCAGGGGCTGCGGGGGCGGTGTGCCCGCGCTCGGCTGCGGCGAGTACGTCTGCCTTGACGATCCGACCACCGGGACCGGAGCCCTGGATGCCCGCGAGCGGGATGCCTTTTTCAAGTGCAATGCTTTTGGCGAGCGGAGAGGCTTTGACTCGCGGTGCGGGGCCGCTGTCTTCGAGGTTGCTGGACGCACCTGCCGCTTCGACGGCGGATTTTACATCGAGCTTCGGCGTGTTTGCTGCTGAGGTTCGTGAGGTGTCCTCCTTGGCCTCCTGCTTCGATTTCTTGGAGTCTTCGTCATCAGATTTGTCGGTGTCTTCTGACTTCTCTTCTTTGGCGTCGTCCTTCTTTTCGTCGGACTTATCGCTGTCGCTTTTTCCACCGACTTCAGGCGCAGCTTCGCCCTTCTCGCCGATTGCGGCAATGGCACCGCCGACTTCGACTTGATCTCCTTCGCTGATGTAGCGCTTGAGGATGACACCGTCATCGAAAGCTTCAACCTCCATGGTTGCCTTATCTGTTTCAACCTCGGCGATCATGTCTCCGTTTTCGACGGCATCGCCTTCTTTTTTTAACCATTTCACCAGCGTTCCCACGGTCATGGTGTCGCTGAGTTTGGGCATATCGATAATCGTGGCCATATTTTAGAGGGTGTTGTTCGTGGAACGGTGTGTTAACA